>CACZQL010000134.1 GCA_902783365.1 uncultured Bacteroidia bacterium
CTTCTCCAAATCCTGATGGGTGGCCTGCATCTTGTGGATGGCCTCGTCAAGCGAGTGTGGGTCAATGCCTTTCTGCAATCTGACATAACCTGTGTACATGTCGTTGAAGACCCAGTTCTCGGAACTTGCCTTGTCCCGCCATTCCATGGAATAGGCCACATCGAACGCAATTGATCCGTTGGCTGGAAAATCATCAAACACGGCTTCCACCACATATACATCCTTGTCGTTCTCAACGCCCACCACCTTTCCAATACATTCGCTGACACCACCCAACATTTCCGCAAATGAGCGCGAGATGGCGAGGTATTGTTTGCTACTCAACGCTTTGACAGGGTCTCCTGCGAGGATGGTCAGCGGAAACACTTTGAAGAAAGAGGTGTCGGCAATGATATGACGTCCTTCGAACAAGACGTTGCCTTTTTCGTCAAGATATTTTTGGGTCATACGGGTATAATCCACGTATCGAGTGGCGCTTTCCACACCAGGCACTTCGGCTTGAAAACCTGGAGCCACAGCGCCGCTAATGCGATCGCTATCGCCATTTCGGTCACCCATAGCCCACTCCGCCTTGATTTTATAAATGCGGTCCACATCCTTGTAGAAACTATCGTACGATAGCTCGAAGCACACCTTGGCAATCAGCACGATGCCAATGGCGAGACCTATCCCCAACGATAGAATTTTGATAAGGGTTTCTTTGAATCTTTTCATGTTGATAATAATTTGGCTTAAGGATAGCATGCTCCGTGCCAAATTCATAACTCATTAACATTCAAATAAATACGCTTTTGACTTTTGAAATAATTGTAAAGATTCTTTACAGTGGCTGTAAAGAATCTTTACAATGGGTCATTCTATTGCTCCGGGATGGTTTCAGTGTCGGGTTCAAGCACACGACCTTTGATGCGCAGCATCACGGTGGAGTTATTGATGGCATTGGAGGTAACTGTCACTGTTCTGTTGATGATGCCGGTACGGTTGGTCCTATAAGTCACCTTGATGACATCGGACTCACCGGGAAGGACAGGCTCTTTAGGCCAGGAAGGAATGGTACATCCACAGCTCGACTTGGGCTGTTGAATCAGCAGGGGCTCGTTGCCCGTGTTGGTGAAACGGAACTCACATTCGCCGTTGCCGTTGTAAGGCACATCGCCGTAGTCGTGAACGATTTTCTCAAATTCGATTTCAGGACCGCTCTGGGTTTTAGCGTCTTGCGCCTTGGCCGCTCCTGCCATAAGGAGCATGATGCCAAGCAGAAAAATAACTTTCTTCATTGCTTTTGATTTTAAAATGGTGAATAATTGTGTAATTGCGATAACGCCGCAAAACTACCATCTTTGTCAAGCGGTCGGAAAGGCATTCCAAACAATACCGAATTGTAAATCACATAAAATCCTGAAAACAAATGAGATAACCCGACACCTGTTCCAAACACATTTTGGAAACAGTCCAAAGCAATTTACCTTTCCTCCATCTTTTTTCTACGTCTTCCGCGCAGTTTGTCGATCATATTGACGGTGGTGCCAAGATAATCGGCCTCCTCTTGCCGCGAGAGCTTGAAAAAGGAAAGGATATAGGACTTCCGCTCGTCCTCGTCCAAGTTGGGGAATTTTTGTTGCAGGGTTTCCATGAGGTCGGGATAGAGCTGGTCCACCACCGCGAGCATGACCTCCCAATGATCCTTGTCGCCGTAAACGAATGTCTCCAAATCCTTGAGAAGATTGGCTTTTTTGTTGCTTTTCAGATAGTTGTCCAATAACAGTATGATGCGTTGTTCCCTCATCAAGGCATCCGAAAGACGGTCGGCGTAGTTTTGTTGGATTTGCTCGTGCTCAACGTGTTTTTGCGCCAGGTCCTGGTTCTGTTGCTTGAAGCGGAACAGCTCGGCATTGATTTCGGCCTCACGTTTGCGCCTCCGTGCCAAGCGGATTTGCGAAACCAACAACGCAGCCAAAACCAAAGTCGCCACCAAACTGACAGTAACAATGACGCGCTGCTTGATGATGATTTTCTGATTCAATTCGTTCCGCATCACCTCGCTGTCGTATTTATGACTGATGAGCGCAAGATTGTTCCCCTGTCGCTCTATTTCTCTTAGCTTGCTGCCTTCCTCGTACAGACAACTGTATTTGCAGGCGGTTTCATAATCACCGCGCTCTTCGGCAAAATCGGACAAGACACCGTAATAGAACCAAGTATCCTCGTTAGGCTCAGTTTGTGACACAAGTTCCTCCAAACGACTGTAATAATAGTCCGCGGAATCCAAGTTGCCCGACTCGAAATAGATGTTCCCCATATCGTGATAGTAGTACATGAGCAGATTGTCGTCACCATCAGTAATGGCAGTTTGCCAAAACCGGTTGAGATACTCGGCCGACTTTTCGTAATCTCCTGCATTGAAATACATGGCATGAAAAGCGGACAAGACATTGCGTTTTGCTTCTGTTGATCCGCTTTGATCGGCATACGTCATGGCCTGATCCAGATAATACGCCGCACTATCAAATTGCTTGTGGAGCTGATAGAAGTCGCCCAACTCCCTCAGCGCTTCGGCACGGTCGGCATAGTCTTCGCCAAAGCCCTCGGCAGCAGCCTTCAGCAACGACACGACTTCCTTTTTGTCAGCATAGTAGCCGATACATTGTGCGATATGATACCGCGCATGAGCCACCGTCAGCGTTTGATTCGCTATATGACCGTAATGTTCCGCCTCTTTGAACAAGCGCATGGCCTCCACCTTGTTGCCTGAATCCAACTGAACATACGCGTTTTCCAAGGCATCACTCGCAGCTTGTTGCACATCTCGTGATGTAGGATGGCAAGCCGCCAACATAGTGACGAGGAAAAACAAAACCAAATGATGCCTTTTCATAGCTACAAAAAAAAACAGATCTCGTTTCAACAGCGCAAAACTACCATTTTTATCCATCGGTCAAAAGGCCAGTCCAAACTTTTTGGAGTATAAAAAAATGTAATATTTTGAAAATGAATTTGTTACATAATTATCAAGTCCAATCTTTTTCCTGAAAAAAACTCCAAAATATTCTTACTTCTTACTTCTTTCTTCTGTATTCTTTTTTAACCCCATAAATGCCTCATAGTCCGCGTCGATTTTCTGGCGGACAGCTTCGGCGTTGGTCGGCTCAAAATAGATGGCATCGGCTTTCATCACTTCGCGTTTGTGCGTGTCAAAATAGATTCGATTTGTCACGGCTTGGGCCTTTTCCGGCTCGTTCTCAGCGAGATAAATATAGGCAAGGTTGAAATAAGGATAGAGGTAGTTGGGGCTGATACGGATGGCCTCGCTGAGATAAAACTCCGCCCTCTCAAGGTCGTGTGCCGTATGATACTCCACCAGTCCAAGGTCGTTGAGGTTCTCCTTGCAGTAAGGGGCATGGTGATACGCTTTGCGGAAACTGTTGAGCGACTCGGGATTCCCCATCATCTTTTCCGCCTTGCCTTGGTACCAGTGCAGGGGCATCCCCAGAGGATCGACCGTGTAAAACACCGACATTGCTTGTTGGCAATGCTGCTCCACCGTCTTCCAGTCGCTGG
This sequence comes from uncultured Bacteroidia bacterium, assembly GCA_902783365.1. Lineage (GTDB taxonomy): Bacteria > Bacteroidota > Bacteroidia > Bacteroidales > F082 > Limimorpha. The sequence continues at coordinate 3,559 of CACZQL010000134.1, forward strand.
CCTGCAACGCTTTCTGCATCTCAAACGTGTGACGCTCACCTTGGTAGCGGAATCCTCCCACGACAAGTAGTGCCACAGAAAGAAGCAAAAAGAGGATGTTCCAGTTTTTCCCAAGTGTTTTTTGCTTTCCTTTGGCAATGATCAGCAACAGATGGGCCATGAGGATGCCCATCCAAACGATGTGCTCGACGCGGCTGTTGGGAAAGTCGAAGAGGGCGTTGACACAGCAACCCGCAAAGATGCTCAAAACGATGGCACCCCGAAGGAAATCCTTCCGGTTCTTGGTTTCGCAAAGGGCGAAAAAGGCTTTTGTCACCAAGACCACAAGAAATGCAAGATAAAGCAACAACCCGGGATAGCCTGTTTCGGACAGCACTCCGAGGTATTCGTTGTGGGGCTTGGTGAAGTTGATATTCCAGATGTCGGCACGATAGAGTCCTTCGAGGCTGGCATCGGGAAAATGAATCTGCCAGTTGCCAACACCGCAACCCGTCCAGGGATGCTTGTCGGCAATACGATAGGTCTTGTCCCAAATCAGGCAACGTTCCACCAACGAAGAGGTGCTCGTGATCTTGGTCTCAACCTCGCTTTTCGTGGTCGAATGGGGAACGGAACGTTCCGCAAACCACCGAAGCCCAACGGTGAGACATACATAGACAAGCACCACGCCCGTGGCGAGGGTGATGGACCGGGCTCGCTTTGAGAAGCCTTGTTTTTTCCTGTGAGTGAGGCACGTCAATCCGAAAACGATGCCAGCCACGATGACGCTGAGCAGCACCGCCCTTGATTTCAGCAGAATGATGACGGTGAGGGCCATGGCAAACAACACCACGGAAAACACCTTGGGGAGCTTGCTCTCAAAGGAACAAAAAGAAGTGAACAAATAGGCCGAGAGCAGAAACAGCATGGCGGCCAGCAGGTTTTTGTGTCCATTGATGCCACTGACCCGGTAAAGCTGCTCGAAACTGCGACTCTCGATGTGCGACAGCTGAAGGATGGCAAATAACAGATAGACCCCAAGAACGACCGCAGCCACCACCCAAAGCGTTTTTTGGGTAAGGTGACGATGGGTTGACAAACACGTGAAAACGAGGAGGATGATGAGTGGCGAAAGGAGCTGGCAAGAGAAGGCAAAAATCGCCTCGGCGGTGTTGGTGGCCCAAAAAATGGAACAGCCGCAGAGAAAAACAAACCCAATATAGACAAAGAAAACAGGGGTGTTGGGAACAATCCATCGTTTTTTGCGGCAAAGGGCAAAAAGAAACACGATTGCCAGACCTAATGCGATGGCAATAAATCTGGCAATCAAGAATTTGTCATATAGATGGGGGAGCCCAACAATCATGCCTTTCAATAAGTATTTACCTCCTCAACGTTCCCGTACTTGATGCTGTCGTTCATGTATCGGGCGTAAGGGCGAAGATAGTACTTGGTGTTCGCCGAGAGGTCGAAGATATGGCCGCTAAAGTTATACCATTCGCCCGTGGGTGTGCCGACAGTGGTGTGGAGGTCGGATTCGAACTGGGGATATTCATGGGTGTCGCTGTAGCAAATACCGACTTCGTCAACGACATCGGGCTTGTTGCAGCTCAAATAACCTGAAAAATAAAGGTAATACTCCCAATAGTCGTAATAAGTGTAATCGATGGAAATGTCTAAATTAAGGGGAATGTCGAGTGTAGTGAAGCTAAGAATCTCGCCATAGAAGAATTGGTCGAATTCGTGATAGGAGCTGTTGCTAAATCCCACGAATGCACGATAATAATATTGTGTGTTGGGTGACAAGTTATAGCAATAGCAATAGGCGTGGTACCTGTTGTTATCGGGATAGCCTCCAAGAACATAGCCATCGCAGTCTTCAAAGGTGAACTCAGGATTCTTGCTGTAGCACACTCCGAGGTTAAAATAGTCAGCGCCGAAAGGAGTCATGACGACCTCGCTTGTGAAGCCATATTCGTTGATGTCGTAGGCGGGCATGGTGGTGACGGGCGAAGAGGCCGGGACGTCGCCGTTGAGGGTGGTGAAGGTCTTTTCTTCGCCATAGCAATATTCCGTGCCGTATTGGGCATAGCCGCGCACGTGGTATTCGGTGTTGGGCTCCAAGTTGGTCAGCAGACCGATGAATGGTTGCGAGCATTTCCGGGTTTTCACGACCATGTCATCCACCGTGGGGTTACTCGACGTGCTCCAACAAACGCCCATCTCGATCAGCAGGCCGTTATCGTCAACCGTCACTTCCGCACCACAGCAAGCGGTGGTACCCGTGATGAAGGTCGGTTCTGAAGTGGTGACCGTCACGCCATCGGTGAAGTGCTCCAAAGGGTCTTTGTCCGGATTACAGGAAGGCAGCACGATAAACAAGGCCGCTGCCATTAGGAATAAGAGAATTTTATTTTTCATATTTGTATGGTATTAATATTCAAAATAGAGAACATCCTTGTCGTCATCGCCAATTTCGTACATGGTTTGCAGAATGGGGTATTTGTCGCTGTCGTACTGGTAGGCGAAGCAGAGCGTGTCAACATAATGGTTTTCCGTGACAATCATGGAAGTAATGTTGTGTTTGGTGAATCCGGTGTGTCCGGCGACAAAATTCACCAAATAATCTTCGAGACCGCCCATGAAACCATACCAAGGGCAGTTCTTGTCGTCGTATTGCAGCAGGAAGTCCACATACTCGCCGTCGCCGGTAAAGACGATTTTGGTGATGTCGTTGTCGGTCCAGGTGAGCAGAAGCGCTATGGAATATGTTTCTTCTTGATGACGTTGTTCCGCCATCTGTTGTTGGCGTTTCATCACGTTTTGGCTCACGTTTTGGGGAAGGAGATGCGACAGCGGGTTCAGCTGTGGGGTGTTTTCGCCTTTATAATAGTTGTCGTAAAAGGTTCCGACCAGTTTGCTGATGTGGTCGCCCTCATAGCTCACCGCCCAAGTGCAGGCGATGGCGTTGCGATAGAACAAGGTGGCTGCTTTCAGGTGGTCGCCATCATAATCGTAGGTGATGTATTCGGAATTCGTATAATTGTCCACCCGGGTGACGCGGTTGTCTTCGTAAGTGAAGTTCTCCACCCAGGTACTATTCGCTTTATAATCGAAATCCGTGTAATGAGTGATGGAACTAAGCTTGTCGCCATTCCATTCATAATGTTGGAACGGTGTCTTGTCTTCGTAGCTTGAAGAATAATAAACCTGCTGGATTTTCTTTTTCGGTTGATAGACACCGGTTTTTTCTTTCTGGCAAGAAGCCATGGTGATCATGACTGCCGCGACCAACAGCGTTAGCGTTAATTTGATTGTTTTGTTCATGGTGCTATGATATTAGTTTTATTTTTGCAAAAATATAAAAAAATGTAATTGCCCCAACTTCTTTCTTCTTTCTTCTTAAAAAACCAACACCTCCGATTCTCCAAAATTATCATACGATGAGGTGATCACCCTCTCCCCTGCTTCCAAGCCTTCGACGACCTCGTAATACTGTGGGTTCTGTCGCCCGATACGGATGTCGCGGCGGGTGGCCTTGCTGCCGTCGGGTGCCACCACATAGATCCACTTGCCGCCAGTCTTTTGATAGAAGGCGCCGCGGGGAATCAAAACCGCCTCCACAGGTTGGCCAAGTTGCAAGTTGAGGTAATACGTCTGGCCGCTGCGGATGTTCTCGGGCTGCTGCTCCATAAATTTGAAGTCGGCCTTGAACTTGCCATCGCGCACTTCGGGATATACCTTTCGGATTTGCGCCTGATAACGCTCGTTCTGACGCTCAAAGGTGGCCTCCAAGCCTGGCGTGATACGGTCAATGTAATGTTCATCAATCTGGGCCTCGATCTTGTAACTGTCGAGGTTGTTGATTTGCCCAATCTTCATGCCTGCCGCCACCGATTGACCCAGTGCCACATCCAGAAGTCCCAACTCGCCATCGATGGGCGCCTTGATGGTCAGGTTTTCCTTGCGCTTACGGATCATCATCATGTTGACGCGCATGTTTTCGAGGCTCTCGCGCATCCGGTCGATTTCCACCGAGCGGTGGAGGCTGTCCTGTTTGGCACGGTTCTCCACCAGTTTCAGGCGGCTGCTCGAGAGTGTGAAGTCCTCTTCGGCCTTCAAGTAGTCCTCGCGTGCGATGAGACCGTCGTTGTAGAGCGACTTCTGCGCCTCGTAGGTGCGGCGGTTGCGCTGCACCTCCATTTGCAGTTGCAGTTTCTCTTGCTCCACACTCAGTTTCTGCTGTTCCATCTGAATCATGGTGTTGCGCAGGATGTTCTCCTTCTCGGCGAGGTCGGCTTCGGAGCTGAGGATTTGCATGTCGAGGTTCTCGTTACTCAAGACCAGGATGACGTCTCCCCTATTGACTTTGCTGCCTTCTTCCGTCACAATATCCTGCACCACACCTCCTTCCAAAGGACTGATTTGGATGGTGGTCATGGGCGCGACCTGTCCACTGATGCGGATGTAGTCGTTGAACTCGCCCGAGGTGACGGTGCTCATGGTGATGTTGTCGGCATCGATGCGGAGTTTCTTCGAGTCGTCCCTGAAGATGAGCCAAAGCACAAATGCCAGCAACAAGGCCGCGCCCCAAAACGGCAAGGCCTTCTTGGTGAACGCGCGGGCAATTCCTTTTTTCTTTTCGATTTTACGATCCATTGAGTGTTCCATATCCATAGC
>CACZQL010000135.1 GCA_902783365.1 uncultured Bacteroidia bacterium
CAAAGTATTAGCGAAGCACTATGGATTCACGGAGGAGGAGTTGGACTTCATCATCAATTACGACATCAAGTATCGGATGGGGGATGAATTATCGGGGGAGGAATAAGTTATATTTGACTGATTCTTTTACATACTGTGTAATAATAACATAATAGATGAAAACGAACAAGATATATAGAGCTTTATTGGATAAATCAGTGTCCAGTATGCTTGCTGCCATAGAGGTGTATAATAAGCCGAATTTCTATTATAGAGAAGACTCTTTTGCGATTCTATGTGTCAATGCATGGGAGTTGTTATTAAAAGCCGTATTGCTTAAAAAGAATCGTTACAAAATGACGTCATTATATGTAATGATTCCCAAAAAGAAAAAAGATGGCAGTAGATCAAAACACATGGAGCCAGATACAAATAGAACAGGAAATCCTAAGACAATTACGATTTATGAGGTGATTGGACGGCTTAAATTAAGTGGATTAATCCCCCAACCTTTAGAGGATAATATAGATTCAATTATTGAATTGAGAGACAATGCGATTCATTTCGCAAATTTGAAACCAATTAGCCGAACTATACAAGAATTAGGATTTGCAACAATAAAGAACTATATGAATTTTATTAAGTCAAACAATATAGAAATTGATATTTCTCAGTATAATTTTTATTTGATGCCGTTGGCATATGTAGATTCAAAAATTGATGTAGATGCCGTATTGACGCAAGAAGAAAAGAATTATGTGTCATTGATAAAAAAGAAAATAGAAGGTAAAAGAGATGATGATGATTATGATATTGCGATTTCTATTGATATTAACTTTAAAAAAAGTACTTCTCTTGATGGAATAGGTGTTGTTTATGATGCGGAAGGAATTCCTGTTGAAATAAAAGAAGAAGATTTCAGAAAGCGTTTCCCCTTATCCTATACAGCTTTATGCGAAAAGTGTTCAACTAGATATACTGATTTTAAGAGGAACAAACGTTTTAATGATGTAATGAGAACCATAAAAACTGATTCGAAACTGTGCCATACGAGAAAACTTGACGACGCTAATCCAAAATCAGTGAAACAACAGTTTTATAGTTCGAATATTTTCAAGGAGCTTGATAAAGTTTATACAAAAAAATGAATACTATTATGTTGACTATTATTATTTCGGTGTTGACAGCTGCCATTGGCGGTTTAATAGGGACATACTTTGGTGCTCGTTTTATGCGAATCCCTGAAGAAAAAAACAAAAAGAACATTCGTGAAATTGCAATTAAAGCATTGGACATTATCGCGAAATACGCAAAAAAGTCCTATAGAGAAGCTGAGAATGAATTTAACAATACACTTTCAATTACCGAAAAGCGGACAGTTATTGTCGCTTTACATAAATTAGGCATTCCCTTTGGTGTTCCATACAATGAACTGTTTAATATTAAGAAGATTTACTTTGTTGACAAAGAGATTGATAAAGAAGAAATTGATGGAATTATTTTGCAAATAAACAATGGTTATTGTGACAATTTGTTTTACTTAGATCCAGATACTTATTTTGCATCTAATTATACTCTTTTTGCTATGAGAAATGCTGGTAAAAGATACGTGTCGGAGATATTATCAAAAAGCAAAGTGGACGTTGAAAAAAACATTTTAATTGAACCTGTGGATTTGGGTCAAGTTTTTAGTTTGGGTGAATTCAAGGCAATCCAGGTGTTAAGAGACCAGGTTCGTGATCAAATGTACTTTGACAAGAATGGCCAACCAATTCAAGAAAAGATAAATTCCTTAATTAGAGATATAGAACTTGGATTGTGGGATTCATATTTGATGTGGAATTATGAAGCCTATCAAAACACTAGAATACAAATACAAATGGGACAGTTAATGAACGGTATGGCAACAAAGCAAACTAGCACATCAACTCAGAAGGTACAAATAGAATAGAAAGATAAAATGAACACCAAACCAAAAACTGTTGAGGGAATAAATGAGGGAATAAATGAGGGAATAAAACTATATGAAAGAACTTGAATATCTTGGCAACAAGGACTTGCTAAAAAGGAAAAAGTGGGGCTTTCTCGCATCGCGGCAGGTGGCGAGTAACGAGGTGTTGCTCTGCTACGATTGGGCCACCGAGCGTTCGAAGTCTGGTGATTGCGTGGTGAGCGGCTTTAGTTCAAAGATGGAAAAAGACGTGTTGCATTTCCTGTTGAAAGGGAAAAGCCCGATAATCGTGGTGTTGGCAAGACGCATGTATGCCAAGTTACCCGAGGAATGGCGAAATGCCATCAGCGAAGGCAGGATGCTCATCGTCTCAACTTCACAAGCCATGCGCCAGTCGCGACAAACGGCTCTCTTACGCAACCAATATGTGGCCGAGCTATGTGATACGCTATTTTCAGTTGAAAGCACAAATAATAAAAAGGATAGTCATGACAAAACTTGAAAAACTCTACACCCCCATCAAGAACCTTGAGGAACTGGGGCTTGAGCTTACCCCTGAGATGCTGCTCGAATGCGACAAGCTGGAAGAACAATGGTTTAAATATCGAATGAAGGTGAGTTAAAGAGGATTGAGACTTGTTTCTGGGCATCATCCGAACACAAGGCGGAACGGGCTACATTGACATTAATAACCATCACCAGCAAAACGTTTAAATATTATGGAGCAGCAAGTTACTATCATACCAAGCCAAGCTGAACTGGAGCGGCAGTTTGCGTACTTACAAGTAATCTGCAACTATCACTTCCCTCTGAAAAAAACAACCAAACTGCAGATGGCTCTATGACCCAATTTGTGCAGTCAATGACTGCACAACCTAAAGAGTTTTTTTTATAATGAACTGGAATTCCCGCCCCGTTGTAACCATATATTGAAATCAGTTTCTTATATTCGTTGGTTATAGTTCTTCCGGCGGTGACAAGTCGTCGTTTCGTTGGAAATAACGGAGCAAACCCAGCCAAAGAGACGCTAAGAAAAGCCCCAGATACTTCGACCGCCTCGTCCACTCGGCCAACAGAATCACACTGAAGGGAGGCAGCCTAAGAAAATAATCCCTATCTTTGCACGTCCTTTGAAATGTTAATAACCTGTAGTGGCCGGTTTTCACCGTTTTGACTGGCTGGGTTTGGACCGTTTTTTACAAAGAAAACTCACAAAAATATAATATACTGGTTATCAACACGTTTTTGTTTACAAAGAAAAACATGATAGAAGTAAGAAATATTACAGATTTCAATGATTATTTGGAGTCTTTGCTCATTCAAAAAGAGAGCGATGATCTGGAATTCAAAAGTGCTGCTGGTGGTTTCCCTGGAAGTTTCTGGGATACTTATTCGGCATTTGCCAACACCGATGGAGGAACCATCGTGCTTGGAGTACGGGAGAAAGGGGGGAGATTCTTTCTAGACAATCTCACAGAAGAGCAGATAGAAAAGTATCGGAAGGACTTCTGGAACAACGTCAACAATCCATCCACCATCAGTCTTAATCTGATGCAAAAGGAAGATGTTGTCATCGGAAACTATAAGGGCCGGACAAGGTGGTGCTGATTATGCCCATGGAGTCTTTTTTGTCTGAAAAGGCAAAAGCCAAGCTAACAGAAAAGTTTGGTGTCCTTGCAAACAGCTTTGATCATCATGTGTTATCTATTCTGGCATTGGCTTGTGATGAAGGAGCCGTGACTAACATGAGATTGAGATACTCTCTAAATCTACACAAATCAGAAATCGCCAATATACTAAAACTAATGACGCAAAAAGGTCTTCTCGTATCAGAAGGATATGGAAGAGGCATGCGTTACATCCTGCCTCAGAAGGGATCAGACTTCTTAAATATGGCAACCTTGGAGTTAAATGTTGCAACCTCGGAGGCAAATGTTGCAACCTCCAAAGAGGCAAATGTTGCAACCTCTATAAAGAAAAGGATGTCGCCCGAGGAACTACAGTCCCTTATTATGACTATTTGCAATGAGTGGATTTCATTGGAAGATCTATCTGTCAAGATAGAGCGAAACTCTACTTATCTTCGAAATCATGTTATTCCATTGATGCTTGCATCTAGGAAGCTACAGATGCTCTATCCAGGAACGCCCAATCATCCAACCCAGCAATACAAGGTATCAGACTGAAAAACGCAAGTAAACACAAAGACAAGGAGCCGCCGGAAGTTCAAGGCGAAGTTCAAGGCGAAAGTCGCCATGGATGTAAAAACGGCCGATATCCGTTCAGTGAAAACGGCAATATCGGCTTTTTTTCTCCTCCAGGTTGAAAAATCCCCCTCTTCACGCTATAGATGAATAGCAAACCTATTCATCATTAACCTTTAAAACCAAATCAGATGATTTCTTCATTCAAGTTGTATGAATATCAGACCAATGGAACTCTTCGGTGAATGCCAATTCAAGACGGGCGACGTCGCTTACTACCGCTCGCCCGAGTCAAAATACTGTGTCAGAAAAGCCAAGGTTTGCCATGTGGAAAAGAAAGAGCGTCGCGTTGACCATTTTTTCTTGCCATATTACGTGATCACATTGGAGAACGGCGTCGTTATGCGCTCATCAGAGGCTTTTGCCACCCGGCAAGAGGCCGAGGAGTTTTTCGTGAAGGAACTCAAAACACGGCTCACATTTCAACAAGTGGCGCTTGACAACCTGCTGCAAGAGATGGCTTACGAAACCACCATATTAGAAAGACTAGAGAGAACCCTGCATTCACATTGACAAAACGCCCTCACTAAAAAAAATTGTAAAGGTCGGGTTGAAAACTCTTTTCGTCTGTGCTATACACCCATAGACAGCAGGACACCGCTGGGGTTTTACGCCCTTTTTCATTCACATAAAAACTAATCAATTTATGGAAACCAAACAACTAAGTAAATCAGCGTTTAGCCAAATGCTCAAGCAAGCTGGCAAAGAGAACCTCCAAACCATCTTCAACAAGGACACGTGGTACGAACAAATCACCCTCGGGAAAACCATCTATCAGCACAAGCTGCTTTCGCTTAAGAAAGCAACCGAGGAAATGCTTTTGAGAAAAGCTTTGGAGGCAAAGCCCTCTGTGGAACCGATTCGCTTGAGAGCACAAAATGGCGGGTATGTGCTTGCCTTAGTCTTCAACACCAAGACCACGGTTTACTATCACCTGCTTGGCATCTCCAAATCCGAAATGGTCCAAGCCAAACGACTGGTCCTCTATTTTGCCAAAAGCCTCCTGCCTGAAACCTCTCAACTGCCCTTGGGGAAGCAAACGCTTCCCCTAGTGGCATAACGCTAAGGCCAATTCGCTCTGCGGTTGGTTTTCATGCCGGATTATTCATTTAACAATCATACAAATGATTAGCATTATCACCTGGTACATCATCGGAATCCTTGTCTCGGCCTTAGGCATCTTCGCGTACGAATACCTCTATCTGTATGACAAAGAGATTGAGTACATCTCAACCAAAGAAATCATTGAAGATGTTTTGTTGTCGTTCTTGTCGTGGCTGATGGTTTTATGGCTCATGCTAAGCGTGGGCCTCGACATCTACATGGGTTGGCCATCAAAAGGATACGATCTGAACATCAAGAAAAAACAATCAAAAAACAATCATTATGGGAATCATCAAAACAAATGACAACTTCGAGCATCCCGAAGGAAAAATCCAATTGTTGAATGGCACTGTGCTTGACTGCTATCCTTTGGAACAGCCAGAGGACAAAGTGGAGAACGAATTAAAGCTGGACACCACCGGCAATTACCTGGTTGTTGGCAGTAGAAAGACCGCCTCAACCCCTCAAAGTGACAAAGAAAAAGAAGAGGAAAAGAAGCTTTTTTTATACAACGCTTTCAGGTTCCTTCAGTACCGAGACAGAATCATGTCGGACAGCCGCATGTTCCTCTGCCCTGTGCCCATCCAAAGCGGCATCGCCTACACGGGAACAAGTGGATTCTACGGCCCCACCTTGGGTGTTTACCTTGAATGGTGGCTCAACTGCGAAAGCGCCTTGATTTGCGAAAAAGACGAGACAAAGAAACTTGTTTATCATATCGCCGGCAGCCCTTTGTCGGGCAGCAACCATTGTGGCGTTGTGGATGAAAACGGCAAAACCGAAACACAATCCATCTATCCATTCCTGTCGCTGTGGCCAGACTTCATGAGAATCAACAGCCGTTACGACGACGCAAAGGGCTTGTATCAGGCTTACACCTTGGAACAAGTTATCGAAATCATGGATGAAGAAGACCTTTCCTCGGTTGACGACAAGGAAATAGAGATTCTATTTCTCAAAAGTGCCTTGCGCAAACGACAAAAAAACTCGTCTAATCAGATAAAACAGTTGTACGAAATAATAGACAAACTCAAATTCCATTTGTTTTACGCACATCGGGACGCATTGAAAAACATCATGGCCATCCACGACGAAAAGAAAGCGCAGAAAGAGCAAAGAGAAAAGGAAATCGATGCGGCTTGCAAGGAGCTGCGCAAGAAATTAAAGTCGGGCGAGATTGACAACAAACAGTACCAACAGCAACTTACTCCGTTGAAAAACGAAAAGAAACACAACGATTATCAGTTGAGGGAGTATCGCTGGAATGCGGTTAAAGAGTTGTTCCCCGGTTTGAATTACACCTTGGATGACGTGGACCAGTTTTTCAGGGATCCACGTTTTGCTAAGCAATAATTGTTATCTTTGCCGCTTGGACAGAGGTCGCAACGGCCTCCAAACACAGATTATGGTCATCCTCTTCAACAAACCCTACGGCGTGTTAAGCCAGTTTACCCCGGAGGCGGGGCATCGGGCGCTCAACGAGTTCGGGTTCCCCGCCGGTGTTTACGCCGCGGGGCGACTCGACCACGACAGCGAAGGCGCTTTGCTACTCACCGACGAAGGCAAGCTGATCAAGAAACTGCTGGACCCCAAGTTCGAGCATCCCCGCACCTATCTGGTTCAAGTCGATGGACAAATCACCCCGGAAGCCATCCGGCAACTGTCGAAGGGCGTGGTCATCAAAGGCTACCACACCAAACCCTGTCGGGTTGAGATGGCCACACCCCCCGACGACCTGTGGGAACGGGTGCCGCCCATCCGTTACCGGGCCAACATCCCCACCAGCTGGATCCGCATCACCCTCGTGGAAGGCAAAAACCGACAAGTGCGCCACAGCACCGCGGCAGTCGGGTTCCCCACCTTGCGCCTCATCAGGGTGAAAATCGGCAACATCCCACTGGGCGACCTCCAACCCGGCGAGTGGCGCATCGTCACCCAAAGGGTGATTTGAAACTGTTTTGCTTGGCTGTAAAAGGTTTTTTTCTTAGGTTTGCAGCAAATTTCATCGCAAAAGACATGAGAAAGACCTTGATACTCTTGGCCATCGCGGGATTGATGATGGCCTGCGGCACAAAAAACACCCGCCAAAACAATGGCGCCACCAACACCGAAACAAACCAGGAAACAACCTCCGTCGAACCCTCCGCAACGCAAAACCCTGCCGTCATGGAGGACGCCCAGCCCTTCTTCACCGTGGAGCCTTTCGTGGTGGAAGAAGCCAAACCCTTGAGAAACAAGGAGGACGGAGAGGAGAGTTTCGAGGAGCTGATTTCGTTCAAATGCGCCATCGACCTCCCTTTGACCGACAACCAGGCGCTCCACGACAGCATCTGCTATTGGTTCAGCAACCAGTTCGGCAGCGATTACAACGGAGACCCACGGGAGGTGAAAGCCATGGTAAACCACTATAAAGACCGAACCCTTGACATCGAGGAGGAGGATGACATGGAAGGCTTCGAGCTCAAATACAACGTCAAAATGCTGGAAGCCAACGACCGTTATGTGACCTATCGTTACGACTTGTTCTTTGAGTCCAGCAGCGCGCCACGGGCTGGCTTTGAAACCACTTACGCCACTTTCAACCGAAACACCGGCCAACGCTTCACCCGTCAGCTGCTCAAAGTGGACGCGTCTCTGGAACAGCTGGTGATGAACGCCTTGCTGGAACAGTTTTTCAGCGCATGGAATGACGACGACTTGGCCGAACTGCTGTTTTTCGACCCCGAGGATGACGAGGACCGTCCCTTCTTCCTCCCCCAGTATGACGACCCCTGGATCCTCGACGACCACCTCTGTTTCGGCTACAGCGAGCACGAAATCGCCGACCGTTGCACCGGCCAGCCCAACTGCCAACTGCCGTATCACGACGTGGAACCCTACCTCACCGAGAGCGGAAAAGCGTTCTTCTCCCTCCCCTGAATATCATCCAGAACTCATCATAAAACACTATCACCATGAAAAAACTCCTTACTCTTCTTGCCTTCGTGATGATCACGGGCCTTTTGGCAGCACAACCCGCGCACTACATCACCTTCAACGGCACCGACCAATACATGAGGATTCCGCATCACAGCGACTTCAACATCGCGCCCGACCAGAGCTTCACCCTCACCGGATGGGTGCGCAACGAGACCTACACCAGCTTTCCGCGCTATGTGTGCAAACGCGACATGTCGGTCTCAAACCCGGGCAATGAGCGCACCGGCTACGAGTTCTTCGGCTCAGGCAACGCAGGCCAGTCGCTGGGCCTCAACACCCCCACCGCCACCTCTGGACACGCTCTGTCGGTCTATACCGGCGTGACCATCCCCGCGGGGGAATGGACACACTTCGCCCTTGTGGTGGACCGCATCCACAACGAAATCAGGATTCACCACGACCTAAACATGCCCGACGACTGGTCAGCCGCCTTGAACGACTGGTTTGTCGCCAACACCCACGATGTGTTCATCGGCGCCGGCAAGAGTGGCGGACAGCCCACCAACTTCTGCAACGGCTCCTTCGGCAATGTGCGCTTCTATGGCATCCCCCTGACCCATCAGGACATCATGACCGACTATTATCACAACGACCTGGCCGAACTCAGCGAGGAGATGCGGGCCAACCTGCTGGCCGCCTACGACTTCAGCAGCGAACACATCACGGGCAACCAACTCGCCGACCTCTCGGGCCACGGCCATGACGGCGAGCTGGTCAACTGCACCTTCGGCGCCGCCGAGATCCTCAACGTCACCCTCACCCAGGACACCCGCCTGAGCGGTCGCGGCAACCCAAAAGACGTGATCCTGAAAGCCGCCGTGGCCTACGGGGGCGACAACGCCGTGGAAGACCTCCAGTCACTGACCCTCAACCTCGAAGGCACCACCGACCTGAGCGACATCGTGGAAGTCAGAGTGTATTCCACGGGTTCCGTGAACGCCTTCGACGAGCGCGCCAGCCATTACGCCACCTTGTTGGGAAGCGTGGCGCCGGCATCGGGCGACCTGGTCTGCCCGCTGACAGGCACCATCGCCTCGGGAACCAATTACCTGTGGATCACCGCACAAATCGCGGAAAACGCCACAGAAGGCCACTTCATCGACGCCTCCCTGAAGTCTGTCAGCACGCCCAACCAGACCTACGAGCTAAGCAACCCCTCCCCGACTGGCCATCGCGAGATCATCCTGGCACACACCTTAGTATATCAGCCGGGCGACTACAACTCCACCAACTACCGCATCCCGGCGGTCATCACCGCCAAGGACGGCAGCATCGTGGCCGTCACCGACAAACGCAAGTACAACGAGGGTGACCTCCCCGAGGACATCGACATCGTGTGCAACCGCAGCCTCGACGGCGGACACACTTGGAGCGACCCCTTCACCATCGCCTTGGGCACGGGCGTGAACCACGGCTTCGGCGACTGCGCCCTGGCCTGGAGCAACGACGACAACGGCCTCATCGCCGGCTTCGTGGGCGGCCCCGGCCTATGGTACTCCACCCCCTCGAACCCCATCCGCACCTATATCTCGCGGAGCTACGACAACGGCCAGACGTGGACGGAGCCCGTGGACATCACCCATTTCATCTTTGGCGACGACTGCATCGTGCCGGAGCAACGCACCTGGCGCGCCTCTTTCTTCGGGTCGGGCAACGGGCTGCGCACCTCCACGGGACGCATCATCTTTGTGGCCGCCATCCGCGAGACCACCGCGCAATCGCTCAACAACCATGCGGTTTACTCCGACGACAACGGCCAAACCTGGCACGTCTCAGGCCGCGCCTCCACCGCCGGCGACGAGGCCAAGGTCACCGAGCTGGCCGACGGACGCATCCTGATGAGCATCCGTCATGCGGGCCATCGCTGGTACAACCTCTCCGACGACGGCGGCGAGACCTGGCAGCCCGCCACCTCCACCTGGAACGACATCACCGCCCCCGCCTGCAACGGCGACATGATCCGCTATACCTGCGTGAACCAAGGCCACGACCGCAACCGCCTGCTCCACTCGGTGCCTTACGGCAACAACCGCACCGACGTGTCGGTGTATGTGAGCTACGACGAGGGCGAGAGCTGGCCCGTTCGCAAATGCATCGTGCCCTACAGCTCGGCCTACTCCTCGCTATGCATCCTTCCCGACGGCACCATCGGCCTCTACGTGGAGGAAGCCTACGCGGGCGCCTCGGGCTATTCCACCGTGTTCTACAACTTCAGCCTCGAATGGCTCACCGACGGCAACGACAGCTTCGACCCGACCTCCATCGGCGAGACCTCCTTCCCCAAAGAAACGCTGGGCATATATCCCGTTCCCGCCTCGTCGTTGGTCACCATCAAGGTGGAGGGGATGCAGACCATCCACGTTTACAACACCTTGGGACAACTTGTCCGGTCGATTTCAGTGGATGGCATTTCAGAGATTCGGTTGGATGTCTCCAAGATGACACCCGGCGTTTATTCCGTAGAGGCCATGGACCAGAATGGCAATAAAAAGACTGGAAGAATGCTAATACACTTTTAAGAGGCTGTCTTAATTTCAAAGAAGCTGTTTTGATTCCTTAGTGTATGTGGGGTGCCTCGGAGAGGCACAATCTCAATAACCCCGCACGAAGCAGGAGGGCGGAACGCCCCCTGCGCCGTGTGGGGTAAGCAGGCCTCACCCTGCAATGGCGTGCCGAAGGTACGCGCTCTCGAGAGCGCGTACCTTCGGCACGCCCATACCCGCTCTCACCATCCACCCCACACTGCGCCCTATCGGGCTTGTGTGGGGTTATTGAAAGTCAGCCTCTCCGAGGCTGCAACCCTTACAACAGAAAATCAAAACAGCTTCAAATAAGTTCTAATTACAAAAAACAACTCATCAATCACTTTGATTCCCAATAAATTATCTCACATCCCTACAAACTATTCCGCATTCCGAATTCCGAATTCCGCATTCCCCTCACAGGTTCATCCGGATGCGAGAGGCCAGGATATCGACCACCACGGGGCTGGAGCCTTGCGGCAGGATGATGTCGGCATAACGTTTGGTGGGCTCGATGAACTGCTGGTGCATGGGTTTCACATAGGTTTGGTAATGACGAAGCACCGCCTCCCAGGTACGGCCACGCTCGGCGATGTCGCGACGGATGATGCGCATCAGGCGTTCATCGCTGTCGGTATCCACAAACACCTTGATGTCCATGCGCTTGCGCAGCTCCTCGTTGTTCAGCACCAGGATGCCTTCCACGATAATCACCTCCGTGGGTTCCACATGGACCACCTCCTCCGAACGGGCGCAGGTGACGTAGGTGTAAATCGGCATCGGGATGGTCTCCCCTTTCTTCAGACGGTCGAGATGGTTGATCATCAAGTCCCACTCGATGGCATCGGGATGGTCGAAATTGATGTGAAGCTTCTCCTCCGCGCTGAGATGGCCGTTATCATAGTAATAAGCATCTTGCGAAATAACTGACACTGAATTGTTTGGCAACTGTTTTACCAATTCTTTGACGACGGTGGTCTTGCCTGAGCCCGAACCGCCTGCGATTCCGATGATGAGCATACGACGTTTTTTTAAGTTTTGCGCAAAGATAGCAAAGAAAAAAGAGTAACTTTGCATCAAACTCACAAAAAGATGAAAAAAAGTTATAAAACCTTAAAATCCATTTTGTTAGCCACAGCCATGATAATGACTGGTGGGCTCTTCACCCAATGCACCAACGCCCAAAACAGCGAAAACGACCTTCCCATAGAGACGCTCACCGAGCTCAAGACGGCCTTCCCCAAGGCGGCCTGTGTGGAGCTGCTCGACCAATCCTATTACGCCGTGAAAAACGCCAAAGGCAAAGTCATCGGCAGCGTGTTGCTGTCGTCGCCCTATTCCGACGACATCAAAGGCTTCAACGGCCCCACGCCCTTGCAGATTGCCTTGGACAAGAAAGGCCAGATCATCGAGGTGCGGGTGCTCGACAACGAGGAGACCCCGCGTTTTCTGAACCGTGTGGTCGAGGCGGGATTCCTCAACTCCTGGAACGGCAAGACCGTCCAAGAGGCGTTGGACATGGAGGTTGACGCCGTGTCGGGCGCCACCTTCTCCTCCAAGGGCATCCAGAACAGCCTGAAGGCCCGCCTCAAGGCCATCAAGTGAGGCTTTCAAAAATGGTATGATTCTTGTATTCTTCTTGCTTCTGTCTCCTGACTTCTAAAAAAAATCATACCATGAAAAAAGCACTCTTATTCCTCGTTCTGACCCTAGCCGTGGCCTTGTCGGCCAATGCCCAACGCCACACGGTCACTCGCACTTACAAGTCAAAGCACACCTACACCACCACAACCCGTCCGAGGCCGGCACCGAGGCCGCGCACCTGGTTCCAGCGTCCCGAGCGTTACCACGACAACATCGGCGAGGTTCGCCTGCATCTCGGAGGCGAGCTGGGATTCACCGACATCGGAGGCCTCTTCATGCATGAGCTCCCTTATCATTATGGCATCGGGGCCATGGCTGAAGTGCAGACCGGACGCCTGTTGAGCTTGGGCGTCGGGGCTGACTACTACGGCAGCCGCAACATGGACCTGGGCAACTACCACTACGACACCTATCTCAACTGCGTGCCGGTATATGCCAACATCAGGCTCAGCACCCCTGGACACACCACCCGACTCTTTGTGGAAGGCAAGGCGGGATACGCCATCCCCCTCAACAGCGTGGAGCTCACGCATCCTTACCGCGGCGAGGTCGTGGCCCAAGGATTCTACACCGGCGCCGGCATCGGACTCAGCTTCTTCGGCAACAACATCAGCATGGGATTCAACTCCATCGACCTGCATGACACGGGTAAGATCCACCTGCTAAACGGCGACACCGCAGACGGGATGTTCACCGATTTCTATCTGAAATATTCCTACGCGCTTCCGCTGAATTAATCTAAAGGACAGACATTCACACATTCGTAGGGGCGGACACGCAGGTCCGCCCCTACATGGTTAAATGCGGATCCACGTAGGGGCGGACCTATGGGTCCGCCCCCATATATGTCCGCCCCTACGCCTGTTATAGGTTATCCTTGAAATACTGGGTGATCTTGGTGATGAGGTGGGCGCGGTCCATGCCATACACATTGTGGTCGTGGCCGGGATAGACGAAATAGTCGAGTTGCTTGCCGTTGTGGATGCAGTTCTCCACGAAGACCAGGCTGTGCTGCCACATCACCACAGGGTCGGTGGTGCAATGAATCATCAGGAGCTTGCCCTCCAGCTTGTCGGTCTTGTTCTCCAGGCTGGTCAGCTCGTAGCCTTCGGGGTTCTCTTGAGGCGTGTCCATATAACGCTCACCGTACATAATCTCATAGTATTTCCAATCCAGCACGGGGCCACCGGCCACGCTCACCTTGAACACCTCGGGATGGTTGATTTTGAGGGAGGTGGACATGAAGCCTCCATAGCTCCAGCCGTCGCTGCCGATGCGGTTGGCATCCACGTAAGGAAGGGTCTTGAGCCATTCGATGCCCACCAGCTGGTCGCGCATCTCGAGTTGGCCGCACTGGCGGTGGATGCACTGCTCGAAGGCCTCGCCACGGTCGGCGGAGCCACGGTTGTCGAGGGTGAACACCAGGAAGCCTTCCTGGGCCAGGTAGTTGAGGTAGATGCCGGCGCCGGCAGTCCACTCATCGGTAATCAGCTGGGCGTGAGGGCCGCCATACACATAGACGATGACGGGGTATTTCTTCGAGGAGTCGAAGTTATAAGGCTTGATGAGGCGGGTGTAGAGGGTCTGGCCATCCTCAGCCTTCAGGGTGCCCAACGTGGTCTCGCCGATGTGGTAGTCCTTCAGCGGGTTCTCGGCCTCGTGGAGACGGTTCACATACTTGCCTTTGGCGTCCATCAGATCCACATTATAAGGCACATCGGTGCTGGTGTAGGCATCGAGGAAGTACTTGCCGTTCTTGGACGGAACCACATCGTGGGTGCCGTGCTCCTTGGTGATTCGGGTGACCTTGCCGTTCTTGAGGTTCATCACATAGCAATGGCGTTCCAGCGGACTGACTTCGGTGGTGCGGTAGTAGATGTTTTGGCCGTCATCGGAGAAGCCGTTGAAGTCGGTGACCACGAATTCGCCTTTGGTGAGCTGTTTCACCTGTTTCTTGCTGATCGTGTAGAGATAGAGATGGTAAAAGCCGTCGCGCTGGGCTTTCCAGATGAACTGGTCGGAGTTGTCGGGCAGGAAATAGGCGGGGCCTTGGGGTTCCACATATTGTTCGTCGCGGTCCTCGAAGATGGTTTGGAGGTAGTCGCCGTTGAGGGCGCTGTATTCGTTGAACTTGAGGTGGTTCTGTTCACGGTTCAGCACACCGATATAGATGCGTTTGTTATCAGGATTCCAGGTGATGGCAGTGAGGTATTGTTCCGCGGGTTCGCCCGTCTTGACGATGATTTCCTTGCCGGTGGCGATGTTATAGATGTGCAAGGTAACCTGATGGCTGGTCATGCCTGCCATGGGGTATTTGATGGGTTTGGTGGTGGCGATGCGCTCGGTGATATCAACCAAGGGGTAGTCGGTCACCATGCGCTCGTCCATGGAATAGTAGGCCAGCAGGGATCCGTCGGGCGACCAGAAGATGCCACCGTTGATGGCGAACTCATTGCGGTGGACACTTTGTCCGGCCACCACGCCTTCGGGGTTGTTTGTGATTTGGATTTGCTTGTCGCCGTCGGCCACAAAGAGGTTGTTGTCGATGGTATAGGCGATGCGCATGGACTTTTGGTGGAGGGTTTGGTTTTCGGCGCCTTGAGGCACTTCGGTGAGGCGTTCGGCCTTCTTCGATTTCAGGTCGAAGCGGTTGAGGGCGATACCTTCTTTGCCCATGGAATAGAAGTAGCACTGGTGGGCGTTGAGCCAGGAGAGCTGGGGCAGTCGGCGGAGGGTGTCGAGGTCGTTGTCCCTCATGACTTGATTCAGCGCTTTTAGGTCGATCAGCACGCCTTGGTCTTTTTTGCCGGGGGTCATGGTGATGACCTCGTTGCCTTCGACTTTCATGAGGATGTCGGTGCCCTTGATCCATTTGAGTTGTTGAGGTCGTTGGGCATAGAGGCTCCTGTTGTTATAGGAGGCGTCGGCGGGGGTGAAGAATTTCTTTTCTTGGGCGAGGCCTTGGAGACAAAGCAGCATCAAGGTCGCTAAGGAGAGGAAGGAGATGGTTTTTTTCATTCTTGTTACGATTTGGAATTTGGCACAAAATTACAATAATCTTTTTTTCCGTCAACATCTAATCATCTTTCGCCCTCCGGGCGATTCCTGTTTTTATCCAACGTCGTTCTAACCTTTCTAACCATCTTTCGCCCTCCGGGCGATTCATCCCAGGGTTTTCCCTCGTTTCTAACCATCTTTCGCCCTACGGGCGATTCGCCCCAAGGTTTTCCATCGTTCTAACCATCTGTCACCCTCCGGGTGATGCTATGCACGGGCCTATCGTTTCTAACCACCTCTCGCCCTCCGGGCGATCACCTTTCACCTCTCACCTTTCACCTCTCACCTTTCACCTTTCACCTCTCACCTCTCACCTTTCACCTCTCACCTTTCACCTTTCACCTCTCACCTTTCACCTTTCACCTCTCACCTATCACCTCACATGCTGGCACAGCGGTCGATGATGTCGTTAGCGAGGCGGAAACCGTCGTCAATGATGCTTTTGGATTGAACGCCATCGTAATTCATCGAAAGATGTAAAATATTATAGGCATCGTTAACCCAAACAGACAGCTTCTTGTCTCGTTGGGCGACGGCATTCTTATAATCCTTTACATCAACACGGTTGGAAGTTTTGTTATCCTTGACATGGAACACGGCATCCAAGGCCATCAACACGGCCAGCCACAGATAGTTGCCGGCGGCTTTCACATACTTCACATCTTCATAATAACGGCCTTCGATGTTGAGCTGTCCGTTTTGTTTCAGGGTCTGTCTGGCGTTATCCACATAACGGCGAGACTCGG
>CACZQL010000136.1 GCA_902783365.1 uncultured Bacteroidia bacterium
CTCCGGGCGATTCGAGGTCGGTGCGATATTTCGTCTAATCATCTTTCGCCCTCCGGGCGATTCGACGAGGGGATGATTCGTTTCTAATCATCTTTCGCCCTCCGGGCGATTCGTGGTCGGGATGATATTTCGTCTAACCATCTTTCGCCCTCCGGGCGATTCGTGGTCGGGATGATATTTCGTCTAACCATCTTTCGCCCTCCGGGCGATTCTATGCGGGGGCGTATCGTTTCTAACCATCTGTCACCCTCCGGGTGATGCTACCATGGGATCAAACTAGTCTAACCATCTGTCACCCTCCGGGTGAACACCTCTCACCTTTAACCTTTCACCTCTCACCTTTTTAAAATTTCCGTATCTTTGCGGGCGCAATGAATACTCATACCATTATTAGCGGACTGACGGGATCGGCAAAAGCCTTCCACGTGAGAGACACCTTCCAGAAAGAGGGAGGCCAACACCTTGTGGTGTGTTCCGATAAGGAAACCGCCGCCTATTTCTATAACGACCTTGAATCCCTCCTGGGTGAACGCGATCTGGACTATGGCAAGAAACAAATCCTCTTCTATCCCACCTCTTATAAAAGACCCTACGAACCGGAACGCCCCGACAATACCTATATCCTCTCACGGACCGAGGTGCTGCAGCGCGTCTCTACCAGCGAACGCAAAACCGTCATCGTCACTTACCCGGAAGCCCTCAGCGAAAAAGTCTGCACCCGAAAACTCCTCGCCAAGAATACCTGCAAGGTCAAAAAAGGCGATTCGGTCAATCTCGACTTCCTCACCGACCTGCTTTATGAATATGGTTTCGAACTCGTGGACTTCGTGGTCGAGCCTGGCCAGTTCGCCGTGAGAGGCGGCCTCATCGATGTGTTCTCCTTCGCCAACGACTACCCCTACCGTATCGAGTTCCTCGGCAACGAGGTGGAATCCATCCGCAGCTTCGACATCGCCAACCAGCTTTCGCTCGAACGCTTCAACCAAATCGTGCTGTTGCCTAACATGCAACAACAAGCCTTCATCGAGGAACGCGAGTCCATCCTCCAATACCTTCCTAAAGCCACCACCGTTTGGATCGAGGACATGCGGTTCTTCGCCGAACAAATCGACAAGGAATACAACCGTGCCGTGGAAGCCTGGGAAAAGCAAAACGCAGAACTGAAAACAGAAAACGGAGACCTGCCTCTTTCGCCAGGCAAACTGTTCGCCAAATCGCAAGAACTCCTCGATGCCCTGGAAAACCACCCCACCTTCGAGTTCACTGCCAACTCCCAACTGTCAACTCCCAACTGCCAACTGTCAACTCCCAACTCCCAACTGTCAACTTTCCACACTTCCCCCCAGCCTTCTTTCAGCAAGAACTTCAACTTTCTGATGGACGACATCAATGGCTACCGCGAGAAAGGCTACCGTATCATCCTCTACTCCGAAAGCCCCAAGCAGCTCGACCGCATCCAGGCCATCCTCAACGACCTGCAACACCACGATGAACTGCACAGCGACTTCGAACGGCAGCACATCGCCATCCATGCCGGTTTCATCGACCACGACAACAAAGTGTGCCGCTACACCGACCACCAGATCTTCGAACGTTACCATCGCTTCCATCTCCGCGATAACTTCTCGAACAAGCAGGCGATTACCCTCAAAGAGTTGTCGGACCTCAAGCCGGGCGACTATGTGACCCACATCGACCACGGCATCGGACGTTTCGAGGGTCTCGTCACCATCGAATGCAACGGGAAGCCCCAAGAGGTGATCCGCCTCACCTACAACCACGGCGACACCTTATATATCAGTATCCACTCGCTCCACCAAATCGCCAAATACTGCTCGAAGGACGGCACAGAGCCTACCCTCAGCACCCTCGGATCCAACACCTGGAACCGCCTTAAGTCGAAAACCAAGAGCCGGGTCAAGGACATCGCCCGCGAACTCATCAAGCTCTACGCGGAACGCAAACGCAGCAAAGGCTTCCAGTTCGCTCCCGACAGCTACCTCCAAACCGAGCTGGAGGCCTCGTTCCTCTACGAGGATACCCCTGACCAGCTCAAGGCCACCAACGACGTGAAACGCGACATGGAGTCGGAGAGTCCTATGGACCGCCTCGTCTGCGGCGATGTGGGCTTCGGCAAGACCGAAGTCGCCATCCGCGCCGCCTTCAAAGCCGCCACCGACTCGAAACAGGTGGCCGTCCTCGTGCCCACCACCGTCCTCGCCCTGCAACATTACCACACTTTCTGCAACCGCCTCAACGGTTTCCCCGTCAACATCGAGTACCTCAACCGCTTCAAGACCGCCAAGCAGCAAAAGGAGATCCTCAAACGTCTTGAGGACGGACAGATCGACATCATCATCGGCACCCACCGCCTCACCGGCAAGGATGTCAAGTTCAAGGACCTCGGACTGCTCATCATCGACGAGGAGCAGAAATTCGGCGTGTCGGTGAAAGAGAAGCTCAAGGAGATGAAGGCCAACGTAGATACCCTGACCCTCACTGCCACTCCCATCCCGAGGACGCTGCAGTTCTCCATGATGGGCGCCCGCGACCTCAGCATCATCAACACCCCGCCACCGAACCGCTATCCGGTGCAAACCGAGTTGCGCACCTTCGACGGCAAACTCATCCGCGACGCCATCCTCTTCGAGATGGCCCGCGACGGACAGGTGTTCTTCATCCATAACCGCGTGCAGAACATCATGGACGTCCACGACATGATCATGAGCTTCGTTCCGGGCTGCCGTATCGCCGTCGCCCATGGGCAGATGGAAGGCTCCAAGCTTGAGGAGATCATGCTCGACTTCATCGACGGCAAATACGATGTCTTGCTCTGCACCACCATCGTGGAGTCGGGTCTCGACATCCCCAACGCCAACACCATCATCATCAACGACGCGCACCGCTACGGCCTCAGCGACCTGCATCAGCTCCGGGGTCGGGTGGGACGCTCCAACAAGAAGGCGTTCTGCTACCTCCTCACCCCGCCGTTCAATACCCTTAACAGCGACGCCCAGAAACGTCTCCGCGCCTTGGAGGAGTTCTCCGACCTCGGCACCGGCATCCAGATTGCCATGCGCGACCTCGACATCCGAGGGGCGGGCAACCTCCTCGGTGCCGAACAAAGCGGCTTCATCAACGACATCGGATTCGAGACCTACCACAAGATCCTCGACGAGGCCATCGCGGAGCTCAAGGAAAACGAGTTCTCCGACCTCTTCGACAAGGAGAAGGACCTGGTGTATGTGGCCGACTGCGCCATCGAGACCGACATGGAGGTGCTGTTGCCCTCCGAGTACATCGGCTCCACCGCCGAGCGTGTCAGCCTCTACACCGAGCTCGACCACATCAAGACCGAGGCACGCTTGCAGGAGTTCCACCAGCACCTTGTTGACCGGTTCGGACCGCCGCCCAAGCCGGTCGAGGACCTGCTCGACACCGTGCGGCTGCGCTGGATCGCCAAAGACCTGGGCTTCGAGAAAATTGTCCTGCGCGATAACCTGATGACCACTCATTTCGTGAGTAACCAGGAGTCACCCTACTACGAGACTGAGACCTACCATCATGTGATGCAGTACATCATCAGTCATCCCAAACGTTGTGCCCTTAGGGAAGCCCATGGCAAGCTCATCCTCACCGTCAAGGAGGTGGCTACCGTCGGGCAAGCTTTAGTGATTGCTAAAGCTATGCAAGACAATGCTAATTAAGGTTTTAAGGTTACAACCTAAAAAAGTATAGAGCAGTTACAACATATCCCACCTTTCGATGGGCTATGATGGAGAACTCTCAAAAAGGATTTGTGACGAGGGTTTCAGTGTGGTCAACCACATCATCGACCGTTGTGAGGCGATGCAGCGTGGTTAGAACAGTCCCTCGAGTATTTTGTCGTCCACGAGGTTGGGCAAGGTCACTTTGAGTCGCGGTTCGGCGGCCATGGCGCGTTTGATGGCGAAGGTGGCGCCTTCGTTGCGGGCCCAGTTGCGGCGAGCGATGCCATTGTTCACATCCCAGTGGAGCATGCAGTGGAGTCGGCGGTCGGCGTCGGCGCTGCCGTCGAGGACCATGCCGAAGCCGCCGTTGATGACTTCGCCCCAGCCCACGCCGCCACCGTTGTGGATGGAGACCCAGGTGGCGCCTCGGAAGCCGTCGCCGATGACGTTTTGCACGGCCATGTCGGCGGTGAAGCTGGAGCCGTCGTAGATGTTGGAAGTCTCACGGAAAGGCGAGTCGGTGCCGGACACGTCGTGGTGGTCGCGGCCCAGCACGACGGGGCCGCTCAGGCGACCGTCGGCGATGGCCTTGTTGAACTCCGCGGCGATCTTGGTGCGGCCTTCACAGTCGGCGTAGAGGATGCGGGCCTGCGAGCCCACCACGAGGTGGTTGGCCTGGGCGCCACGGATCCATTGGATGTTGTCGCGCATCTGTTGCTGGATTTCGGCGGGAGCCGTGCGGGCGATGTCCTCAAGCACGTTGCAGGCGATGTCGTCGGTGACGGCGAGGTCCTCGGGCTTGCCAGAGGCGCACACCCAACGGAAGGGGCCGAAGCCGTAGTCGAAGCACATGGGACCCATGATGTCCTGCACGTAGGAGGGATAGCGGAAGGTGCCGTCGGGTTTCAGGATGTCGGCGCCGGCGCGGCTGCTCTGCAGCAGGAAGGCGTTGCCATAGTCGAAGAAATACATTCCCTTGGCGGTGAGTTTGTTGATGGCGGCCACATGGCGGCGGAGCGAGGCCTGAACCTTCTCCTTGAACAGCTCAGGGTTCTCGGCCATCATGGCTTTGGAGGCTTCGAACGACTGGCCGACGGGGTAGTAACCACCCGCCCATGGGTTGTGCAGGGAGGTCTGGTCGGAACCGAGATCGACATGGATGTCGTGCTCGGCGGCATATTCCCAAAGGTCCACCACGTTGCCCTGGTAGGCATAGCTGCGGGCCTCTTTCTTGGCGATGCTTTCGTTGACGTGTTTGAAGAGTTCCTCGATGTTGTCATAAACCTCATCGACCCATCCTTGCTGGTAACGTTTTTGGGTGGCCGCGGGGTTGATTTCGGCGGTGACGCTCACCACGCCAGCGATGTTGCCGGCTTTGGGTTGGGCGCCGCTCATGCCACCCAGTCCGGCGGTGATGAACAGTTTGCCGGCAGTGCTACCGCCATGCTTACGGGCGGCGTTGAGCACGGTGATGGTGGTGCCGTGGACGATGCCTTGTGGGCCGATGTACATGTAGGAGCCGGCGGTCATCTGACCGTATTGGGTGACTCCGAGGGCGTTGTAGCGCTCCCAGTCGTCGGGTTTCGAGTAGTTGGGGATCATCATGCCGTTGGTGACCACCACGCGGGGCGCGTCCTTATGGGAAGGGAAGAGGCCCATGGGGTGGCCGCTGTACATGGCCAGGGTCTGGTCTTCGTCCATGTTGGCGAGGTATTGCATCACGAGGCGGTATTGCGCCCAGTTCTGGAAGATGGCTCCGTTGCCGCCGTAGATGATGAGCTCGTGAGGGTGCTGTGCCACGGCGGGGTCCAGGTTGTTCTGGATCATCAGCATGATGGCCGCGGCCTGCTGGCATTTGGCGGGATATTCCTCGATGGGGCGGGCGTACATCTTGTAGGACGGACGGAAACGGTACATGTAGATACGTCCGTATTGCTCCAACTCCTTGGCAAACTCAGGCGCCAAGGTGGCGTGGAACTTGGCCGGGAAGTAGCGCAATGCGTTGCGGATGGCCAGTTTTTTCTCCTGAGGCGTCAAGATGTCCTTGCGCTTCGGCGCGTGGTTGATATTCGGGTCGTAGGGTTTCACTTCCGGCAACTCATCGGGGATGCCGGCGAGAATCTCTTTTTGAAAATCGTTCAATGCTTTCATGTGCGTGCGATGTCTTTTTTGTTTTGGTGCGCAAATTTACGATTTTTTGTTCTTGGGACTGACAAAAAAGTGTTATCTTTGCAATCTTATTTTTTGAGCATGAAAAAAGCGATGCATAAACAAACGGTTTGGCTGATGTTGCTGCTGGCGATGGCTTTCGGGCCGGCGCTGAATGCCCAGGCTCCCTGCGAGATCAGCTGCGACACTCCCTTGCCCATCTGTAGCGAGACCCCTGTGACACTGAGTGTGCCCAACGACTATCTGCGCACCTACCTTTGGTCGCCGGGCGGCGCCACCACCAACAGCATTACCGTGGCTCCTTGGGAAACGACTCAGTATTCCGTGAAGGTGATGGACACCACCGGCGTGGAACTCTGCACCGGTACCTTCACCGTCGAGGTGCTGCCACGCTTTCAGACCAACATCAAGCAGCTGCGCCTGACTTGCAACAACAACGAGGAAGACAATGGACGGACCGCCCAACTGCGCGCCACGGCCACCGGCGGCGAAGAACCCTATACCTATTATTGGGAGGAAAACAACGGCTTCCGCTGGAAAGAACTCAGCCCACTTCACATTTCGCCTACTGATCCCAACATCGCCATCGGCCTGATGGCTTACAAATGGTACCGCGTCACCATCACCGACAACCGCGGCTGCTCCCAACGCGACAGCCTCTACACCCGCGCCTATCCCACGCCCGTCATCGAGATTACCTGCGACCCGGGCGATACCGTGTATATCCAAAACCCCGATGTCACCTTCTCGTTCGAGAACAAGTCCATCGACAGCATCAACATCGACCATTTCTTCTGGACTTTCGAGCATGAGCTTACCTCCTCCCTGCCCGAACCCGTGTTTACTTACGTGGAGACGGGCACTTTCCAGCCCTCCCTCACCGTCTATGACGACTTTGGTTGCGATACGATGTTTGTCAAAAGCGTTTATGTCAACCCTGTCAAACTCAAGATTCCCAGCGCCTTCACTCCGAACGGCGACGGCATCAACGACTTGTTCGTCATCCGTCTCGACGGCGGTAGCGACACGCCCGGCAACGACCAACGGGGCATCTTGGATAATGCCAATGACGAAATCCCGCTGAACACCTATTATAAATCTACTGAACTCGTGGTGTTCAACCGCTGGGGACGCATCGTCTATCAGTCGAAGAATTATCAAAACGACTGGGACGGCGGCGGCCTCTCCGACGGCACCTATTTCTATGTCCTCAAATGCAAAGGCCTTAAGGAAGAGACGCAATACCAAGGAGCGGTGATGATTATTACGGCGAGGAAGGGAGGGAATTAGCAGTTGGCAGTTGGCAGTTGGCAGTTAGCAGTTGAAAATAATATTTTGACAGATGAATAATAAAATTAGATTTAGATTTCGATGGATTGGTTTTATCCTGGTGGTTTTTGGGATGACCATGAGTGCTTGCCAAGAGGGTGGGGGAAATCACCTTTCGAGTGATTTGGTCTCCAATCCCAAGTCGGCGCAGAAGAACGATAAGACGGGACCTGTGATTCAATTCGACAAGACCGAATACGACTTTGGCAACATCCTCCAAGGTGAGGTGGTGTCCTACACTTTCCATTTCACCAACACCGGCGACGCCCCGCTCATCATCACCAGCGTTGACAAGAGCTGCGGCTGCACTGCCAGCGACTTCCCCCGTCAACCCATCGATCCGGGAAAGACGGGCAGTATCAAGATCTCATACGACAGCAAAGGCCATCAAGGCTTCCAGTCAAAAGCCTTGGTGGTGAACGCCAATACCAACCCTTCGCACACCACTCTTCGTGTGAAAGCCTTGGTAAAAACTCCTAATGATTTGTAAATCAATAAAATAGATTATTATGAACTTTTTAACGATTCTCCTTGAAGATCCGGCCCCCAAGGGCGGCATGGGCTCCAGCCTTTTATTCATGATCCTTTTGATCGTGGTTTTTGTCATCTTTTTCATCCTTCCCCAAAGCAAACGCAACAAGGAACAGCGTCAGTTCCGCGAGAATTTGAAGAAAGGTGACAAGGTGGTCACCATCGGAGGCTTCCATGGCAAAATCATCGAGGTGAAAGAAAACACCGTCATGGTGTCACTGGCCCCCGATGTCGTCGTCGAACTTGAAAAATCCGCCCTGGTGCAGAATCCCGCGCAAGTTGGTGGACAGGGTTGACATGGACGCTAACGGACAGATTCAAGAGGAGAACACCGTGAGGGTCAAAAGCCGTTTCTTGACCTTCATGGTGTTTGTCGTCATCTCCACCATCCTTTGGTTTCTGATCAAGCTCACCAAAGACTATACGACCCAAACTTCCTTCAAGGTCATCTACACGGAAGTGCCAGTGAACAAATGGGTTTCCTCGCAGGGCCAAAACGTGAAGCTGTCGTTTGTGGCGGATGGATTCGCCACCCTGCACCATCGTCTTGTCAGGAAGCAAAACAGAGTGGTTGAGATTCCTCTTGAGGAGATTACCTATCGCCTTGAAGGCGGCAGTACTTATTCCTATAACTCTCAGTACATTGCGGAGAAGGTGTCGGAGAGGCTCTCCATTCCCGTGGGAAACATCACTGTCAACGACGACAAACAGTTTTTCAACATGGAGGACCTTCAATCGAAGGACCTGCCGGTGGTGGTGCCCCTCGATGTGAAGCCCCAACGGCAGTACGAGGTCTATGGCGCCGCTGAGGTCAACCCAGCGTCGGTGACGGTCTATGGCCCCAAAAATCTCCTCGATACGCTCAACGCGGTCTATACCCAACCGCTTCGCGCCCAGAATGCCAACGGAGCCATCAAGGCGACCCTGCCGGTGGATTACCTCGACGGCGCCATCCGTTCCAACGTCAGCAACGTGGAGGTCCAACTGGCCGTGGAGAAATATACCGAGATGGACCTGAAAGTCCCGGTCGCGGTGAATGACACCCTGCGGGTCCGTTTCTTCCCTGAATACCTCAACGTGAAATGCATGGTGGCCATCAAGGACTACTCCCGCATCACGGGTTCCTCCTTTAGGGCTCTGGTTGACACCGCCCAGCTGCACCACCTGCAACCTCTTTTGGACGTGCGTCTCGATCAGGTCCCGCCTCATGTCCATGTGGTCAAAGCCGAACCCCGGCAAGTGGAGTATCTTATCATCAACAGCTATGAATAAGCCCCTGCGTATCGCCCTGACGGGCAACATCGGTTGCGGGAAATCATACGTCGCCTTGCTCTTTCGCGGCAAAGGCATCCCTGTGTTCGACTCCGACCGTGAGGCGAAGCTGTTGTATCTACGGCCCGAGGTCAAAGCGCGGATGGTGGGGCGTTTTGGCGACGATTGCTACCATCCCGACGGCAGTCTCAACCGGGGGCGTCTCGCCTCGCTTTTGTTTTCCGACCCCGAAGCGTTGGCCTTCGTGGAACAGACCCTGTATCCCGTGCTGAACTCCTGGTTTGCCGAATGGGCCGACCGGCAGGAGGCTCCTTTCGTGCTGTATGAGTCGGCGCTGATCTTCGAGAAACACCTGGAGTCGATGTTCGATGCGGTCATTGTGGTGACTGCGTCCGACGACACCCGCCTCCGTCGGGTGATGCTTCGAGACCACTGCTCCGAGGCACAAGTCCGCCAACGCATGGCCTTGCAACTTCCCGAGACGGAGAAAGCCTTGCGCGGCGACTTCGTCATCCTCCATGACGAGGATGATGAGGACGCTTTCTTGACGGCTCAGGTGGAAGAGGTTATTTCAAACGTCCTGAGATTCTCAAAACCGGCGTGAAAAGGGCGAAAAAGAAGTCCCAAAGAATCAGTCCGGGCAACAGTCCCTGTTCTCCAAGGCGTTTAGAGGCTTTCCCATAGATGATGAGCTGTGTGAGATAGCGCAGCAGGAAGAGGAGCACCAAAGCGGGGAAATAATATAAGGTGTAGGGGAGTTCCAACGACAAGGTGAAGGCGGGTTGCAGGAAGAACAGCGCGATGAAACCCGCGTAGAAGAGGAACTGAGACCAATAGTGCAGTGCCCAGAAAGCCCTGACGGAGACCCGGTGCATCCCGATGGTGGAATAACGGCGGCAACGCCTCCTTAGCCATAATGTCGCCGATGAATTGGCTTGGCGGGTCACGGCGTTTTCGGCGTCAACCTGCACCTCGGTGTTATCTCTAGTCGCCACCTGACGGATGAACACGTCGTCGTCGCCGGCGGAGTTGGTGTAGTGCGAGGTAAATCCTTTGTTTCTATAAAACAGCTCTTTGCGATAGGAGAGGTTCTTGCCGACACCCATATAGGGTTTGCGGGCGATGGCCGATGACAGGTAAAGGAGCCCTTCCTGCAAATTGTCGAATCGCATGAGGAGGTTCAGCAGTCCGCCGGTCTTGCGGTAGGCGCAATAGCCGAGCACCACCTCGGTTCCGGTCTTGTATCGGCTCACCACGCTGCGCAGCCATTCGTTGCTGTTGGGGATGCAGCCTGCGTCGGTGAGAACCAACAGGTCATGGCTCGCCGACTTGATGCCCATCGACAGGGGGAATTTTTTTCCGTTGAAGAAGTTGAGATGTTGGCGGAGTTGCACGGGCTTGACCCTTGGGTCGAGGCGTTCCAAGTCCTTCAGGTATTGTTCGGTTTCATCCTCCGAACAGTCGTTCACGATGACCAACTCGAACTTGGGGTAGTCCTGGTTGAGCAGGGCGGGCACCAGCTCGGTCAGCTCCTCGTAGGAGTCTCTGGCACAGACCACTACCGACACTGGCTCCAGCTCGTCGTTCTCTTTGGGGCGGGTCTTGTTTTTGAAAAAGGCCAGCTTCGAGAAACGGATCCAATGGATGCACAGCTGAATGACAAGTGCCAGGGCGAAGATCGCCAGCACATAGAACGAAAACCGATGGGGAAAAAAAGTGATGCTCACGAACTGCCCTCCTAAAAATTGGGGGCAAAGATAAGCTTTTTTTCCATACCTTTGCAAAAAATATCGAAGATGAAATACACGCTTACAGCCAATGATCCTAAGAGCCATGCGAGGGCGGGAGTGTTGCATACCGACCATGGCGACATTGAGACGCCGATTTTCATGCCGGTGGGCACGGTGGGGTCGGTGAAGGCCTGCCATCTGCGCGACATCCGCGATGAGGTGAAGGCCCAGATCATCCTGGGCAACACTTATCATCTGTATCTGCGTCCCGGATTGGAGGTCCTGGAGGCGGTGGGCGGTCTGCATCGATTCAATGGATGGGACCGTCCTGTCCTTACGGACAGTGGTGGTTTTCAGGTGTTTTCGCTTACTGGCATTCGGAAGATGAAAGAGGAGGGGGTGGAGTTCCGCTCCCACATCGACGGTTCCAAGCATCTCTTCACACCCGAGCGGGTGATGGACATCCAGCGCAGCATCGGGGCCGACATCATCATGGCTTTCGACGAGTGTACTCCTGGCACCGCCGACTATGCGTACGCCAAGCAGTCGATGGAACGTACCCATCGCTGGCTCGACCGTTGCGTGAGCCATTTTTCGGAAACGGAGCCCAAATACGGTTACCGGCAGTCTCTGTTCCCCATTGTGCAAGGCTGTGTCTATCGCGACCTTCGGGAGCGGTCAGCGGAGCATATCGCCTCGAAAAACGCCGATGGCAATGCCATTGGAGGACTGGCCGTGGGGGAACCCACTGAGAAGATGTATGAGATGATCGAGCTGGTGAACACCATCCTTCCCTTGGACCGACCCCGTTACCTGATGGGCGTCGGCACCCCAGCCAACATCCTTGAAGGCATTGAGCGGGGCGTGGACATGTTCGACTGTGTGATGCCCACCCGAAACGGTCGCAACGGCATGATATTCACCTCCGAAGGTATCATCAACCTGAAAAACGAGAAGTGGCGCACCGACTTCTCACCCGTCGATCCCGATGGAGAAACTTTCGTGGATACACAATATACCAGGGCTTATCTGCGTCATTTGTTCGTGTCGGGCGAGATCCTCGGTCCTATGATCGCCAGCCTCCACAATCTGGGTTTTTACCTCTGGCTGGTCAGGGAGGCGCGGAAGCATATCATTGCGGGCGACTACACCCAATGGAAGGCCGGGATGCTGCCCAAAGTCACGAGAAGACTGTAAAGTGAAAAAGATCGACCTTTACATATTGAAGAAATTCATCGGCACCTTCTTCTTTGCCGTGTCGTTGCTCATGGTCATCATCATCGTGTTCGACCTCTCTGAAAACATCGACGCGTTTCTCAAGCACGACGCTCCCTGGCAACGGGTGGTGGTCGATTACTACCTTACGTCCATCCCTTATTTCACCAACCTGTTCATCCATCTCTTCGTGTTCATCTCCGTCATCTTTTTCACCTCCAAGATGGCGATGCACTCCGAGGTGGTGGCCATTTTGAGCAGCAGCATCAGCTTTTGGCGATTCCTGTACCCCTATATCCTGGGTTCTTTTTTGTTGGGAGCGATGTCGCTGTATTTAGGTAACTTCATGATTCCCAAGATGAACGAGATTAGGCGGGAATTCAAGGACCAGTATATTGAACCCCTCACCAAGAGCTCGGGACGCAACATTCATATCCAGACCGACAAGGACGAATTCGCCTACGTGGAGATTTACAACCTGAACTACGACCACGGATACAAGTTCTCCATTGAGCATTACGACGGCAATGAGTTGGTTTACAAGATGGCTTCCGACGTCATTTACCATGACTCGGTGGATGACCACCGGTGGCGTATCGACAATTACACGGCGCGCACCATCGATGGCGACCGTGAGCATATTGTCAATGGCAGAAGGCTCGACACCGTCATCCTCAATCTCAGCGGAAAGGATTTCTATAACGTAAAAGAGGATTTCGAGGAGATGAACTTCTTTGAACTGCGCGATCACATTGCGTCGATGCGGTTGAGGGGGGCGGAGGGCATCCGGCGTTATGAGGTGGAGATGCATCAGCGGATGGCGCAGCCTGTAGCCATCATGATTCTCACCTTGATTGGTGTCTCCCTGTCGAGCCGGAAGATTCGGGGTGGCATGGGGATGCACCTTGGATTGGGAATCGCCATCGCCTTCTCCTACGTGTTTTTGGGCAAGGTGTTCTTGGCTTTCGGGGTGAACGGACTGATGACGCCCATGATGGCCGCCTGGGTGCCCAACCTTATCTATTCTGTCCTGGCCGCCTACTTCCTCCTCAAAGCCCCGAAATGAGGTGTTTTTTGGGGGACAAATACCATCCTGCTGAAAAAAACAAGGAAAAACCCGTCTGTGAAACGAGAAAAATAGTAATTTAGCAGATTGAAATTTTTGTTGTTATGCACATCGCAATCGCCGGAAATATCGGGTCGGGCAAAACCACGCTGACCCGCCTGTTAGCCAAGCATTTTGGCTGGACTCCCCATTATGAGGAGGTGGACCACAATCCCTATTTGGACAGCTTCTATGAGGACATGCAGCGCTGGTCGTTCAACATCCAGATCTTCTTTCTCAACAGCCGTTTCCGTCAGGTCATCGATATCCGCAACAGCGGGAAGGATGTGGTGCAGGACCGCACCATCTATGAGGATGCCATGATCTTCGCCCCGAACCTTTATTCGATGGGTCTCATGGAATCGCGTGACTTCGAGAACTATAGGTCGTTGTTCGACCTGATGTCGAAGTTCCTCCAAGCCCCCGACCTCCTCATCTATCTTCGGGCCTCGGTGCCTACTTTGATCCGCCAGATCGCCAAGCGCAACCGCGACTACGAGCAGTCGATTCGTCTCGACTACCTGAGCAACCTGAACGACCGCTATGAGCAGTGGATCAGCGGGTATAAGGAAGGCAAGCTGCTGATTATTGAGAGCGACAACCTGGAGCTGGAGAACCCCGAGGACCTCGGCGGCATTGTGGAGAAGATTGAAGCGAAACTGAATGGCCTGTTCTGATGAGAGTCTTGGGAATCATACCAGCCCGTTACGGATCGACCCGTTTCCCCGGCAAGCCTTTGGCGATGATCGGTGGCAAAACGATGGTCCACAGGGTCTATGAGCAGGCGTTGAAGTCCACTTTGGACGCTGTGGTGGTGGCCACCGACGACGAGCGCATCATGGGCGAAGTCAGTGGCTTTGGCGGTGCCGTGGTGATGACCCGCACCGACCACCGGAGCGGCACCGACCGTTGCCGCGAGGCCCTCGACCTCATGGGCGGCGACTTTGAGGCCGTGGTCAACATCCAGGGCGATGAACCCTTCATCGACCCCGCCGAAATCGACCAAGTGGCCGCGCTGATTCGCCGCGACGACACCGAGCTTGCCACCTTGGCCAAACCCATCAAGGACTATGACACCCTCATGAATCCCAACGCGGTGAAGGTGGTCTTTGGGACTGACGGCAACGCCCTCTATTTCAGCCGGCAACCCATCCCTTTCGTCCGTGACACCACTCCCGAACACTGGCTGGAGCGTGTCGAATACTACCATCATATCGGTATCTATGCCTACAAGGCCGAGACGCTCCGCCGTATCCACGACTTGGCGCAAGGCCGGCTGGAATGCGCCGAGTCGCTCGAACAACTCCGTTGGCTCGAAAACGGAATGCGCATCCGCGTCGCCGTCACCCACTGCGAACGCTCCATCTCCATCGACACCCCCCAGGATCTGTTGAACCTCCCTAAAGCATGGCGCTCATGAACCCGCTCTATAACGTCATATCAGACCTGCTGTTCCAATACGACGCCGTGACGCTTCCGGGAGTGGGCAAGTTCCTCTGCGACCACCAGGGCGCCAAGGTGAATGTCATCACCAACGAGTTCGAGCGTCCCACCGTCACCGTCACCTTCGACCCTGACGACAAGGCCTCGGACGACTTGATGATGCAATATCTTTGTGAACAGCGCCAAGTCCCCAAAGCCCAGGCAGAAAGCGAGTGGGAAACCTTTTTGGCCGACATCCGTTCGACGCTTGAGGAGGGAGGTGAAGTCGATTTCCCCGAAGTGGGTATCTTGTCGCTTCGTCCCGACGGCACCCTGTCGTTCACGCCCGCTGACGTGTCGATCGATCAGGGCGACACCTTTGGCTTGGGCGATTTCACGCCTACGCCCGTGTTCACCACCGAACCGCAAGACGACTGGAAACTGCGGATTGCTGAACAACAACGCGACAAAAATACCAAGATGACCGTCGATAAGGACGTGATGTATGTGGAAAACGAGGAGGAACTGGCCGAGATGCGCCGTCGTCGCAAAAGAAAGACGCGCAGGGCCGTTCTTTTTTCCCTGCTCGGCGTGTTGGTCGTCTTGGCTTGTCTCATCTATCTGAAAATCATCGATATAGAATTTATCAAGAAATATTTCCAACCCCAACCGGAGCCTCCGGTAGTTGTGAAGTCGGACTTCCATCCCAATCCCGAGTTGCTCCGCGAGATGGTGGTATATTACCCATCGCCCGTCGCTGACAGCTGCGCCAAGGCTACGATAGACACTTCCATGACGGTCGCGGAAACTGGGATTTCGGAAGAAGTCCTTTCCACTGTTCCTGAGAAACCCACCACCATCCCTGAGAACACCTCCATCGTTCCTGAGAACCCCTCTGCCTCCGGATGGGATGAGAGTTATGCACCGCCCGCCACGTCGAAATTCTTTATCGTGGGAGGATTCTTCTCTGAGAAGCAAAACGCGCTGAACCTTGCCCAGTCGATGTTCGACGAGGGCTATCCACACGCTTTTATCTATCCTGCGGGATCGAAATATTACACCTGTTACGGACATTACGAAACCAAAGAGGAAGCCAAACAGGCACTGGAAACGGTGAAAGCCAACACCAACGCCAAGGCTTGGCTGTTTGAAAGGAAGAGATGACCATGAGTAAGAAGAACAAACTACAGAAATTCGAAGAGAACAAGTCGTTCGACAACCTGTTCCAATATTCTTACGAGCGGGTTGTGGCCGAGGGCTTCCCGTTGCAGGGGAGGTGGCGTTCCGACTTCTTCCACAACGACCATCCCATTGTGCTGGAGCTGGGTTGCGGGAAGGGTGAATATACCGTGGGGCTGGCTCGCGCGCACCGCGACGTCAACTACATCGGCATCGACATCAAAGGGGCGAGGATGTGGCGCGGCCTGACCCAAGCCCATGAGGAGCAACTCTCCAATGTGGCGTTTATCCGTACCCGTATCGACCAAATCGCGCATTTTTTCGGTCCTGAGGAAGTGGATGAGATCTGGGTGACTTTTCCCGACCCCCATCCCGGCGAGGGCGAACGCAACGCGCGGCACCGCCTCACCTCCCCGGAGTTTCTGGAGCGTTACCGCAAAATCGCCAAGCAAGGATGTGTGCTGAATCTCAAGACAGATAGCCCTATCATGTACGAGTTCACTTTGCATGAGGTGATTGAGAAGCAGGGACTACCCTTGCTTTATGCCTCCGACGACCTTTATGCCAACGACGATCCCCTGGAAGTCAAGAGCATCCGCACTTTTTATGAGCAGATGTGGCTTGACAAGGGACTCTCTATCAAGTATTTGAAATTTATAATTTAGAATTTAGAGATAAAGCGATGTTTACTGAAGAAAAACAACTTTATGTTGCTCATTGCGACAATGGACCTATTAATCTGGTTGGCAAGATGGCCAATCGCCATGGTTTGATTGCGGGTGCCACGGGTACCGGAAAAACCGTCACGTTGCAGGTGCTGGCCGAGAGTTTCAGCCAGGCGGGCGTGCCTTGTTTCATGGCCGACATGAAAGGCGACCTCTCCGGCATCAGCCAGGCGGGCAAGATGAGCGGTTTCATTGAGAAACGCTGTCCGGAGTTCGGCATCACCGATCCGCAGTTCCACGGTTGTCCCACCCGTTTCTTCGACGTGTATGGGGAACAGGGCTTCCCGATGCGCGCCACCATCTCGATGATGGGACCGCAGCTGCTGGCCCGCCTGATGCAGCTCAACGAGACCCAAGCCGGCGTGTTGAACGCCTTGTTCCGTATTGCTGACGACAACAACCTGTTGCTCATCGACTTGAAGGACCTCCGCTTGATGCTCGACTTTGTGGGCAAAAACGCCTCCAAGTTCACCACCGAGTATGGTAACATCGCCGCGGCCAGCATTGGCGCCATCCAGCGGGCGGTCTTGCAGCTGGAGTCGGAGGGAGGGGAGAAGTTCTTCGGAGAGCCGGCTTTCGACATCGAGGACCTCTTCGCCGTGGAAGACGGCAGGGGTGTGATGAACGTGCTGGCCGCCGACCGTCTGATGCTCAACCCCAAGCTGTATTCCACCTTCTTGCTGTGGCTGATGACCGAGATCTACAGCCGTCTGCCCGAGGTTGGCGACCCTGAGCTCCCACGTTTGGTGTTTTTCTTCGACGAGGCCCACATGCTCTTCGATGGCACCTCCAAAGCCTTGGTGGATAAGATCGAGCAAGTGATCCGTCTCATCCGCTCCAAAGGCGTGGGCATCTATTTCATCACCCAAGTGCCCAGCGACGTGCCTGCCAACATCCTGGCCCAGTTGGGTAACCGTGTGCAGCACGCCCTGCGCGCCTTCACGCCACAGGACCAGAAAGCGGTGCGCGCCGCGGCCCAGACTTTCCGCGCCAACCCTGCCTTCAAGACCGAGGAGGCCATCATGGACCTCGGCACCGGCGAGGCCTTGGTGAGCTTCCTCGACGAGAAAGGTTCCCCCTCCGTGGTGGAACGCGCCAAGATCCTCTTCCCCCTGAGCCAGATCGGCGCCATCACCCCGGGACAACGCCTCGACATCCAAAACGCCGCCCCCGACAACATCAAGGAATACGAGAACTTTGTGGACCGCGAGAGCGCCTACGAGGTGCTTACCGAGGTGAACCAGCAGCTGGAAGAGGCCAAACAGCAGGAATTGGAAGCCATTGAGGCTGAAAAGGCCGCCAAAGCCAAGGAGAAAGAGGAGGCCAAAGCCGCCAAAGAGAAGGAAAAAGCCGAAAAGGAAAAGGAGAAGAAAGCCAAAGCCATCAAGCGCGGCATCCTCGGCACCATGCTCGGTGCCGCCGCCACCAGCTTCGCCCGCAGCATCGGCACCCAGGTGAGCAAGAGCATCTTCGGCTCTTCCACCACCAAGACCTCAAAGACGACCAAGAAATCCTCCACCACCAAGAAAAGCAGCACCGTGAGCAAGGCAGCCAAGAAAGCCGCCCAAACAGCAGTCTCCACCGGCACCCGCAAGGTGACTCAGGAAATCCTGAAATCCATCCTGAAATAAGGATTAACCTTTGTGACGTTTTTAGATAAGGAATGAACATGAAAAAGACATTGGTTTTAGTGTTAGCGTTGCTTTGCGGACCCTTGTTCGCCCAACATCACATCATCACCGCGGTCAACAACCCTGCGGATGGCGGTCTTATAGACGGTCTGGTTCCTTTGGAGGTGTTCGGTGGCGTTGACTTTGAGACGGGTAACCTGGCGGATTACGCTTTCGACAACTCGTCGAGCGACTATCCATGGACGGTTTGGAGCAACGCCCACTCCGGCGGCTACTGCATGGCAAGTGCCAACAACGGCCATCACAACACAGATTCCTATATAGAGATGACGGTGGACTTTGCGACGGAAGGCTATGTCAGGTTTTATAGCAGAGTGTCCTCTCAAAAGAGTGGCGACCAAGGCAGGTTCTTTGTTGACGGGACGCAGTGGCTGGAAGAAGCCGGCACCAACGGCCCTTGGGGCGACCATTTCTTCGAAGTTTCGGCTGGGACGCACACCTTCCGTTGGCTCTACCATAAGAACGGCAGTGTCAACGCCGGGGAAGACCGCTACTATGTTGACGATATCGCCTTTGGCCTCGCCAATTACACCCAGGGGCACCTTTGCACTCTCACCGCCACCGCTCAGGAGGGCTATGCCTTCGTGAACTGGACGGAGAACGGCGCGGTGGTCTCCACAGACCCTGTTTATTCCTTCGATGTGACTTGCGGCAGGTCGCTGACGGCCAATTATCGCTATGCCGATGTCAATCTTTCCTACGGCGCCCTCGCCGGCATCTTCTCGGTCAGCGCTGACGAACAAGTGCGTTTTTCGAAAGGCAACCTTCAATATATCGGCAGTGCCGACGCGCCCTATTGGAAATTCGCCGAGCATCAGTGGGACTGCCTCGACCTCAACGCCCAGACGGGAGCCTCACCCCTCGCTAACCGCGACAGGTTCGGCTGGGGCACCAGCGGCTATGACCATGGCGCCGTGTGTTATCAACCCTGGAGCAACAGCGCTTTCTACGGTGATTATTTTGCTTACGGACAATTCGATTGCGATTTGTGCGACCAATCGGGAAAGGCTGACTGGGGTTACAACCCGGTGCTCAACGGCGGCGACATCGCCCATTTGTGGCGGACCCTGAAAAACACGGAGTGGTTGTATCTGTTCCGTTCAAGAACCACCGCCTCCGGCATCCTATACGCCAAAGCCAATGTGAACAACGTGAATGGAGTGGTGCTGTTGCCCGACGACTGGAATGAGTCCTATTACCCGTTGAATAACACAAATCAAGGCAATGCCAACTATAACACCAATGTAATCAGTTCTTTGCAATGGGATGTCTTGGAGGCACACGGGGCGGTGTTTTTGCCCGCCGAGGGCACTAGTGGCTCCTATTGGTCGGCCTCGTATGAAAACACCAATGAAGCCTGCCGTGTGGAGTTCGGCAACGGATACCTCTATCCCAACGAAGTGGATCTTCGCTCAAGCCGTCAGTCAGTGCGTCTGGTTTGTGCCCTCCAACCGACGGTCGGTCATACCCTCCATCTCGAAAATGGCTGGAAATGGTTCTCCAGTTTCGTGGAATATGGTGCGGATGCCTTGAGTGAACTCGAAAACAGCATTGGCGCTTCCGAAGTCAGCACGGCCACCATCAAGTCGCAAACCGGCGTCAGGATGTATGAGAACGGAAACTGGTACAGCAACACCTTGACCACCTTGGAAAACGAGAACATGTACATGGCCCAACTCGATGCCGCCCTCGATGTCACTTTCACGGGACCCATCGCCAACCCCGAGGAGCATCCCGTCACCCTGCCCAAGGGATGGAAGTGGATTGGATTCATGTCGCCGACTCCCATGAGCCTCGCCAACGCGCTGAGCAACCTCACCCCTCACGAGGACGATATCATCAAGGGTCAGAATGGCTTTGCCACTTACTCGGGCACCGCCTGGGCGGGCAGCTTGAAGAGCCTTGAACCTGGGAAGGGCTATATGTATCAGAATACGGGCGACGAGGCGGTCACCCTCGTCTATCCCGTCGCTGGCAAAGGCTGTGGGATGGCAGAAGAGGCCGCGCTTCAGTGGAAGAGCAATCCTGCCAAGTATGCCCGTAACATGAGCTTGATGATTAGCCTTGAGGGTATGGACCTCGCTGAAGGCAGCCATGAGATTGGCGCCTTCGTCAATGGCGAGTGCCGAGGCAGTGCCCTGATTCAGAGGGTGGAAGGCATCGACACCCCGCTTGCTTTCTTGACCGTGTGTGGCGAGGAGGACGATGTGGTGAGTTTCAAGGTGTATGACGTGAAAGCCGCGAAAGTCTTGGAATCCAGTGTCAAGGAGCGCATCGTGTTTACCCCCGATGCCGTCTTTGGCAGCTTGCGTCACCCCTACCTGCTGCATGTCTCCGGTCGTGATGGGGATGTCTGTGCTGTGGCAGCGTCAGTCGTTGCCCGTGCCAGTGAGCATGGGGACGAACTTGTAGTCGCCGAATGACTCGCGTTTCAGCGTGCCGTCCTCGAACTTCGTGATTCGCATCATGGTTTGGCCTTCACCCTGTGGATTGTCCATAGGGATGACCATCATGCCTCCGGGCTTCATCTGCTCGATGAGTTTCGGGGGTAGGCTTGGCGCGCCCGCGGTGATGATGACCCGGTCAAAAGGCTGGTAGTTGGGAAGCCCTTCAAAACCGTCGCCCAAGAAACATTTCACCCGGTAGGGGAGGAGCTCCAGGATCTCTTTGGTTTTGAAATAAAGGTTCCTCTGTCGCTCAATGGTAAACACTTTGGCGCCCAATGCGGCCAGCACACAGGCCTGATAGCCCGAGCCGGTACCGATTTCCAGCACTTTCATGCCGCGATCCACCTCCAACAGGTAGCTTTGGAATGCCACCGTGGATGGTTGTGAGATGGTTTGTCCCGACCCGATGGGGAAGGCCTGGTCGGAATAGGCTATCTCCACAAAGGAAGAGTCGAGAAAGACGTGGCGCGGCACCTCGTTGATGGCCGCGAGAACCCGCTCGTCGCTGAATCCTCCGGCGCGCAGCGTGTTCACCAGCTGTTGCCTCATGCCTTTATGCCGATAGCTGTCCTCAATGGTTGCCATGTTGTTTCCTTTTATTTTCGGGAGGCAAAAATACGGTTTTTCCGACAATTTCCTTATCTTTGCCCAAATTTATCGTTATGTTGAAAATTGGAGTGTTAGGCGCGGGCCATCTTGGCAAGATTCATCTCAAGTGCATCAAGCAGATCGACCGCTACGACTTGGTGGGGTTCTTCGATCCCGACCAAGCTACCGCTTCCGCGGTGGAAAAGGAAATGGGACTGCGTTGCTTCTCGACCTTGGAAGAGCTTATTGATGCGGTGGAAGTGGTTGATATTGTGACCCCTACGGTGCAACATTTTGTCTGTGCCTCCAAGGCCTTGTCGCGTCATCGTCATGTCTTT
Organism: uncultured Bacteroidia bacterium; assembly: GCA_902783365.1. Taxonomy (GTDB): domain Bacteria; phylum Bacteroidota; class Bacteroidia; order Bacteroidales; family F082; genus Limimorpha. The sequence continues at coordinate 21,452 of CACZQL010000136.1, forward strand.
ATCGAAAAACCCATTGTGGCCACTCCCGACGAGGCGGCGCGGCTGATGCGGCTTGCCGAAGAGGCGGGCGTGAAGGTGCAGGTGGGCCATGTGGAGCGTTTCAACCCCGCTTTCATCGCCGCTGAACCTTACATCAAGTCGCCCATGTTTGTGGAGGCGCATCGTTTGGCCATGTTCAATCCCCGTGGCACCGACGTGCCGGTGGTCCTCGACCTGATGGTCCACGACCTCGACATCCTGCTCTCCATAATCCATGCGCCAGTGAAAAGGGTCAGCGCCTGCGGCGTGCCGGTGGTCAGCCCGACCCCCGACATCACCAACGCCCGTATCGAATTCGAAAATGGGGCTGTGGCCAACCTTACCGCCAGCCGTATCTCCTTGAAAAACATGAGGAAAACACGCATCTTCCAAGGCGATGCCTACATCACTGTCGATTTTTTGGACAAAAAAACCGAGATTGCCCGTATCCATAACCACGAGGAAAGTGGCTATCCTTATTCGCTGACCCTCGACCTCGCCAACGGACAGACTCGGCAGATTACTTTGGAAATACCTGAGGTTCAACCACTTAATGCCATCCAAACGGAACTGGAGAGCTTCTGCGACAGCATCCTCCACAACACCACCCCTGCCGTCACCATCCAGGATGGCGTCAAAGTGCTGAATCTCGCCTACCAAATCCTTGAATCAGTGGAAGTTTCCTTAAATAACATGACTGCGCAATAATAGCGGCTTTTCATCGTTTCATTAAAAAAATGGTCTATGATGCGAAATTGTACTCGCTTTTTCATATTTGCTTCTCTTTTTTTGGCCTTCACACTTTCCTCCTGTCATAAGTTCGAGGGAAACCAAACCGTGCCTGCCTATTTGCGGATTGACACGATGGAGGTCATCTGCGACTATTACACCTATGGTGCCAACACCCATAACTTCACCGATGCGTGGGTCTATATCGATGACGATGTGCTGGGCTGTTTCGAGCTGCCTGCGACATTCCCCGTGTTGGCGGAGGGCAAGCACAAGGTGTCCGTTTTGCCTGGCATCAAAGTCAACGGCATTTCCCAAACGCGGTCGCAATATCCTTTCATGGCAGCTGCTGAATATCTTGACTTTGAGTTGGTGAGAGACAGTATCCGGACCCTTGTCCCGAGGTTCACTTATTATCCCAATGGCGACAACCTTCATGTGCGTTGGATGGAGGACTTCGACGGCGGTGCGGTATCGTTGCAACCTACTTCGTCGAGCGACACCACTATCAGCCGTGTGTCGGGGCCTTTGGCTTGGCATGACCCGGAGGGAATCTATTCCACTTATTCCGGAAGGGTGGTGCTGACAGCTGACTCGATGAACTTCTGTGTGGCGAGTGGCGAGTTCGACGATCTACCCACGAAAGGCTCGGCTTGCATGCTTGAGATGGACTACAAATGCTCCGATACCTGCCTGGTGGGGCTTTATTATTTGAAAAACAGCACGGTGGTGCAATATCCCATCCTCCGTTTGCGGCCTACCGGCGAGTCAGGCGTGGAACCACAGCGGTGGAATAAGATTTATGTGAATATCGGACCTTATTGTGTTGAGAACGAAGGAGCTGACTATTTCAAAGTCTATCTCTCCTCCTGGAACGACCGCAATCCCGGTGAACAATATTTCTATTTTGACAATCTGAAGCTAATCTTCCGTGACCGATGAAACAAAAACGTATCCTCCCTGTTGTCTATGGCTTCGTTGACTGGCTGCTCTCGGTAGTCTCATGGACTTTGTTTTACTATTTCAGGAAGACCTACGAGGTGCCCAATGTCAACATTTGGCAACGTTTCGGATTGGCCTTCCAGGACCGTAGTTTCTGGTTCGCTGTTTCGTTGATTCCCATTGGCTGGGTAGTCCTCTATGGGATTACCGGTGCCTATCAAAGCGTCTATTCCAAGTCGCGGTTGAAAGAGCTGTCCCAGACCTTCTTCATCACCCTGTTGGGGGTCACGGTGTTGTTTTTCGTGTTGATTCTCGACGACCAGATTTTCACTTACAAGATGTATTATCAGTCGTTTATCACGCTGTTTGCCTTGCAGTTCGGCCTCATTTATTTGGGTAGATTGCTGATTACCAGCATTGTGAAGCATCAGTTAAAGACAGGGAAAATCTTCTTCAACACCTTGATTGTGGGCAGCAACGGCAATGCCATCGCCCTTTACAAGGAGATCTCGGAGCAGAAAAAGCCCACGGGGCAGCGTTTCATCGGTTTTGTGAGTGTGGTGGAGAAACCCTATTACTCGCTGAGCAAGGAGCTTCCATACCTGGGCAATGTGAACGACATCATCAATATTGTCAACGAGCATGAGGTGGAGGAGGTGGTCATTGCCATCGAGCGGTCGGAGAAGGACTGCATGAACTTTATTTTCCCGTTGATGAGCAAGACGAAGGCTGAGGTGGAGATTATTCCGGAGATGCAGGACCTGGTGTTTGGCAACTCCAAGCAGTCGGCCATCTGGCGCGCCCCGTTGGTGCAAGTCAGTCCTGAGTTGATGCCTATATGGCAGCGTGTCATCAAGCGCATCTTCGACGTAGTGGTTTCCTTGTTCGCGTTGATTGTGTTCTCGCCGGTTTATCTTATCACGGCCATCATTGTGAAGGCCACATCACCAGGGCCGGTGTTTTATGTGCAGGAGCGCATTGGCAAGAACGGCAGGCCTTTCAAGATGGCAAAGTTCCGCAGCATGAGGGTCGATGCCGAGGCTGACAGCACGCCACAGCTTTCGAGCGAGGACGACCCGCGCATCACCAAGTTCGGCAAGTTCATGCGCAAGGTGCGTCTCGACGAGATCCCCCAGTTTTACACCGTGTTGAAGGGGGATATGTCGATAGTGGGTTATCGTCCTGAGCGTCAGTATTATATTGACAAGATCATGGAGCGAGCTCCCTATTACAGCATGTTGTTGTTGGTGAAGCCGGGCATCACGAGTTGGGGTGAGGTGAAATTTGGTTATGCCGAGAATGTGGATGAGATGATTGAGCGGCTCAAGTACGACATTCTTTACATTGAGAATGTGAGTTTGGGGTTGGATCTCAAGATTTTGATTTACACGGTTTTGATTGTGATTCAGGGGCGAGGCAAGTGATCAGATGCAGCCTCTTTCGAGCAAGGTGGCGATGATGTCGATCTGTTCGTCTTCCTTGTTGTTTTTCGGGTCGAATTCGTCTTTGAGGTTATAGCCCCAGAGTCGAGCGAAGCCTTGGTAGAAGGCGGCTCTGAGTTTGCCGCGGAGTTCTTGCACGAGGTGGTAAGAGGTGTTGCCGGTTTCGCGGTCAACGAGTCGGATGAGGATGGCGCCTTGGGTAAGGGTGAGGCTTTTCAGCTCGTCGGCGTAATTGGCGGTGATGTCGTCTTCGGCCTCTTTCATCATGGCTCTTCTTTCCCACTCGCTTTCGGTCATGCAGAGCAGGCTGTCGTATTCTTGGAGTTTTTGGGCGGCCAGCTTGGCGTAGGGATAGACTTTTCTCACGTTGTTGGCGAGGCGTCGGCCTTGTCGGGTTTCTATGATTTCATAGTATCTACCGAGGAGGTGGATGTCCATTTCGGGGAGATAGACGATGAGGGTGGTGTCTCCGTTTTCGTCGATGCGGCCATAGACCACGGTGCCGGTGCGTCCGTTGATGGTTTGGGATTCGCTGACGGGTTGATGGGCTTTGGGGCGGACATTGCCACCGAGGGCGATGAGTTGTCCGTAGCTAATTGAGGAGGCCATCACGAGGAGGATGGCGAGCAGCAAATGTTTTTTCATGGCTTGGGTTTTAAATTTGTACCAAGCGAGGGGGGATAGCAACTATTGTGCCAGTTTGTGATTTTTGGAGATTTTCTCTTCGGCGTAGGCTTTTGTGATGACGAGTTTGTCGTTGTGATTGGAGGAGGGCATCTCGTACATGGCGTCGTTGAGGATGGTTTCCATGATGGAGCGTAGGCCACGGGCGCCGAGTTTGAATTCGACGGCTTTGTCCACCACATACTCAAGGGCTTCGTCTTCGATGCACAGCTGGATGCCATCCATGGCGAAGAGCTTGGTAAACTGTTTCACCAGGGCGTTTTTGGGTTCGGTGAGGATGCGTTTGAGGGCGTCCTTGTCGAGCGGGTCGAGGTGGGTGATGATGGGCATACGCCCCACAATTTCGGGGATGAGTCCGAATTTCTTGAGGTCGGCGGGGGCGACATACTGGAGCATGTTGCTTTTGTCGAGGGCTTGTTCGGCGTTGGTGCTGTAGCCGATGACGTTGGTGCTTTTGCGGGCGGCGATGATGCGTTCGATGCCGTCGAAGGCGCCGCCTGCGATGAAGAGGATGTCTTTGGTGTTGATGGCGATCATCTTCTGTTCGGGGTGTTTGCGTCCGCCCTCGGGGGGCACGTTGGAGATGGTGCCTTCAAGGAGTTTGAGGAGGGCTTGTTGGACGCCTTCGCCGGAGACGTCGCGGGTGATGCTAGGGTTGTCGCTTTTGCGGGCGATTTTGTCGATCTCGTCGATGAAGACGATGCCGCGTTCAGCGGCGCTCACGTTGTAGTTGGCGGCTTGCAGGAGTTTCACGAGGATGTTTTCCACGTCTTCGCCCACGTAACCGGCCTCGGTGAGCACGGTGGCGTCGGCGATGGCGAAGGGCACGTTGAGCATCTTGGCGATGGTTCTGGCCAGCAAGGTCTTGCCGGTGCCGGTTTCGCCCACGAGGATCATGTTCGACTTCTCGATTTCCACCTCGTCGTCCTGCACCTTCTGGCTGATGCGCTTGTAGTGGTTATAGACGGCCACGGCGAGGGTGCGCTTGGCGTCTTCCTGCCCGATGACGTATTGGTCGAGGAAGGCCTTGATTTCTTTGGGTCTTTTCAAGGTGAAGTCAGGCAGCTTGAAGCCGCCTGACTTTGCGTTTTGTTCCTGGAATTGCTCTTGAAGAATCAGATGGGCCTGCTCGACGCATTCGTTGCAGATGCAGCAGTTGTCTCCTTGGAAGAGGAGTTTTGCTTGGTTTTCGGGCCTCCCGCAAAACGAGCAGCGCCCTGATTTCTTGTTTGCCATGTTATCTTTGTCTTGTCAGCACTTCGTCGATCATTCCGTAGGCCTTGGCTTCCTCGGCGGTCATCCAGTAATCGCGGTCGGAGTCAGCCCATACCTTGTCGTAGGGTTGGCCGGAGTGTTTGGAGATGATTTCGTAGAGTTCCTTTTTGAGTTTTTGGATTTCTCTTGCGGTGATTTCGATTTCGGTGGCTTGTCCTTCCACGCCGCCCATGGGTTGGTGGATCATGATGCGTGAGTGGGGGAGGGCGGAGCGTTTGCCCGGAGTGCCGGCGCACATCAGGACGGCGGCCATGGAGGCGGCCATGCCGGTGCAGATGGTGGCCACGTCGGGCCCGATGAACTGCATGGTGTCATAGATGCCCAGGCCGGCATACACGCTGCCGCCAGGAGAGTTCAGGTAGATCTGGATGTCGCGCTTGGGGTCGGTGGACTCCAGGAAGAGCAGCTGGGCCTGGATCACATTGGCCACATAGTCGTCGATGGCGGTGCCGAGGAAGATGATGCGGTCCATCATCAAACGCGAGAACACGTCCATCTGGGCTACGTTGAGCTGGCGCTCCTCAATCACGGTCGGGTTGATGTAACCATAGCCGCTGTTGATTTTAGAGATGTATTGGTTAAGCCCCATAGGGTTGATTCCCAGATGCTTGGTGGCGTATTTTTGGAATTCGTTCATTTTTTTAGAAGTTAGAAGTTAGAAGTCAGAAGTCAGAAGTCAGAAGTCAGAATGGTTAGGCGTTGGATTTGTTTTCTTCTTCAAGCAGTTTGATGAATTCGTCGTAGGTGCGGTCGGTGAAGTTGATGACCATCTTGGTTTTGAGGAATTTGGTCATCTTGATGTCGGCGATGTTGTTTTTGATGTTGTCCACCTGTTTTTCGTTTTTCAGGTAGTTGTCCACGATTTTGTCGAGTTGGGCTTTGGTTTCGTCGTCGAGTTCCGCTTCGTTGATGCCGGGGAAGATTTGGCTGCGGATGAAGCCGCGGACTTCTTCTTCGGTGATGATCAGTTCGGGGTTGTCATGGACGATGTGGTCCTCGATGATTTGCCAGCGGAGGCCTTTCACATAGTTGGTCTCATAGTTCTTCTCGATGTCCTCAGCGGAGATCTTGCCTTGGTTGTTCTCGATGATCCAGCGTTTCACGAACTCGTCGGGCATGTTGAAGGGGTTGTTCTCGATGAGGTTGTCGATCATCTTGTTGAGCAGCAGTCGGTCGGATTCGGCGGTGTACTGGTTTTCGATTTCTTCTTTCACTTTGGCGCGGAAGCTGTCCACATCGGTGATTTCCTCTTTGGGGAAGATTCTTTTGAAGAACTCGTCGTTGAGTTCGGCTTTTTCCTCGTGGCGGATGTCGTCGATGATGATGTTGTAGTCGCAGTCGGTGGGGGCGTCTTTGCCGAAGATCTCGGTGATTTTCTGTTCGGAGCCGAAGGCGGTGGCGAAGTTGACGATGAATTCGGAGCCAAGTTCTTTGCCGATGAACAGCTGTTTGGAGGCTTCATCCTTGATTTCGTCGAGATGGAGGATCACGCCATCGTCGGAATAGCCGCCTTCCACTTCCAGGCCGTCTTCAGCTTCGCGGATTTTCAGTTCGAGGATGTCGTTGTCGGCCACGTTGTCGGTATGGGTGGTGATGGGGTTTCTCTTGAGGATGTCGTCGATGGCGTTATCGATGGTTTTGTCGTCGGCGACCACATGGGTGAATTCGACGGGCGAATTGGTGTAGTTGATGGTGAGTTGCGGACGCAGGGCGGCCTCGAAGCAGAAGTCGATTTGGTCGTTCTGCTCGAAATCAACGGGTTTTTGGTCGGGGTCGGGCATGGGGTAGAAGAGGAGGTCGAGTTTGTTTTCGGCCACATAGTCGTTCAAGGTCTTGGACACAAGGTCGTTGAGGACTTCGATGGTGGCTTGTGTGCCATACATTTTCTTGATCATGCCGAAAGGCACCATGCCAGGGCGGAAGCCCGGGACGGAGGCTTTCTTTCTCAGTTTGTTCAGTTCTTCTTTGACTTGTGCTTCATAGTCTTCCTTGACCACGTTGATTTTGATGGAGATCAGGTTTTCTCCCTTTGAGGTTTGCGTTGTATTCATTTCGCTCTGTTGTTTCGTTTTGTTCTGTGAGTGCGGATGAAGGGACTCGAACCCTTACTCCGTGGGAACTAGATCCTAAGTCTAGCGCGTCTACCAATTCCGCCACACCCGCTTATGTTTTTCGATTTGGGGCTGCAAAAATAGGCAATTTTTGCATACCATGCAATTTTTTTAACTGTTGTGCGTTTCAAAAAGCGCATTATGAAGATGAACTGTGGCAAACTCTCGATATTGTTGATGTTGCTGTGGTGTGGAGGCGTGTTGTCTGCCCAGACCACTCCCGGCAAATTGGACAATTATTCAGGCTCGACGGCCACATGGTTGAATCCGTCCACCCTGCGCACCACCTTTGTATATATGGACTTGGGGGTTGCCAATTTTGATATGACGGTTCACAACAATTTCGCCTATCTCCCTTCTGGTTCGTTTCTTCCCTCTTTGCGGGGCCTGCTCTCCGAGGGCGGCACATGGGCAACTTTTGACGGGAAGCAGCCCGACAAGGACTATTATTATAGGTATTTTGATCCTGATTTTGAGAAAAAGCGGCCGGTGCATATCTATGAGTCGATGAATTTCTCGCTGCCCATCTTCATGACTACCATTGCAGGCCGTCATGCGGTGAGTTTCTTCCTGCGGCAGCGCGCCTATACCTCCTTCGTGAAAACTCCGTGGGAGATTCCCGTGTTGATCACCGAGTCGCTCGAATGGGAGCCGATGCAGCATTGGCGTTTTGAGTCGGAGGGAATGCGTTTCGCCAACATGGAGTGGAGCGAGGCTAACTTGAGTTATGCCGCCACCTTGCTTGAGGACGGAGCCTATAAACTTGACGCGGGCATGACCGCAAGGTGGATGATGGCCGTGGGCGGTTTTACGGGACGGTTCGAGTCGCTTGCCTACGAGGTGCTGCACAAGGACACCATCTATTTTTATGGGATGGAGGGAACGATGAATATCGTGGCCCCTGTGGGCTATTCGGTGAATTTCAGGCAAGACCCCGCCAACCTGCTCAAGATTGCGGACCCCTTTTATCGGGGAATGGGTTTTGGAGGCGATATAGGCCTTTCCCTCACCAACAAAAAAAGCTCCATGATTCCCTTGAGGCCCAAGACGGCTTGCGACGATTATCCTGTGGACTATTATTGGCGCTTGGGGGTGTCGCTCATCGACTTGGGGAAAATTGTTTTTGACGACAACACCCTGGTGGGTGACTTGCGTTTTGAGGAGAAGCGGGTGAACTTGAAGCTGTTCGACACGGTGCAGTCGATCAACGGCTTGGTGGACTTGATGGACACCTTGATGGGAAGCCGGACCAGTGCCTTCGCCTACGGGCCGAAGTTCGATGTCGGCCTTCCCACGGCGCTCAGTGTGCAGTTCGATGCCAATGTGTATCGCGACTTCTATGTCAATGCCACCTGGATTCATCCCTTGTCGCATTTGCTCTACAACGACGCTGTGGAGCGGGAGCCTTTGCTGAGTGTGACGCCCCGGTTCGAGAACATGTATTTTGGTGCCGCGATGCCCATCACCCTTTACGATTACTCGTATGTGACCCTTGGCACTTTCCTTAGGTTAGGGCCTGTGCAACTGGGTACCAACGACTTGCTTTCTTTGGCGGGCTTCACCAAGACCCGCAATATCGACTTCTACCTCTCTGTTCGTTTGAAGCTTTCCAGGGGTGATTGCCTTTTCCATCCTTTCATCGACGCTTGTGGCGACAAATACATCAAGCGAAGTAAAAAACGCCGATGATGGATTAATGCGGAATTCGGAATGCGGAATGCGGAATCGGGTTCCCACGTAGAATCGCCCGGAGGGCGAAAGATGATTAGAAAAAAAATGATGGTTATAGGACCTCACCCCCGACCCCTCTCCATAGTGGAGAGGGGAGCGTTCTACGCAGAGGAACTATTGGGAATCGCCCGTAGGGCGAAAGATGGTTAGAAACGGATATGGTTTCCCTCGAAAAATCGCCCGTAGGGCGAAAGATGATTA
>CACZQL010000137.1 GCA_902783365.1 uncultured Bacteroidia bacterium
AGACTTTCCAAGTGGGTTACTCCACAACCACAAAATCGCCCAATGCCTTCGTTTGGGGCGAGGAGGTGACTGCCAATGACCAATACAATTGGCAGCTTTATGAAGAGTTTTTCCCCGAAGGCACCAAATATGTCGCCGTCAAACTCAATTCTAACGACGCGTTATATCTTTACCTCGATAACTTCAACTTCGAACCTGCCTTTTGTGCGGATGAAGACAAGTGTGAACTCACTTTCACCCTCACCGACAGCTACGGCGACGGTTGGAACGACAATGCCATCCAAGTTTTTGATGCGGCAACGAACATCTTGCTGGCTTCCATGTCGGCACCAAACCATGACCTTACCTATACTTCCACTACCGACACCTACACCCTCGGCGTGTGCGACGGCCGTGAGCTTCGTTTCGAATGGGTGAGTGGCCAATGGCCGGATGAGTGTTCTTATACAGTCACCGACAATAACGGAATTGTGGTCTTTACCGGTTCAAATGTGATGAGTGAGGCCGTCAATTACACCATCGACTGCTCGCAACGGTTTGTCTTCCTTACTGACGGCGACTGGAACGATGGCAGCAATTGGAGTATCGGCGTAGTGCCCGAAGAAGGCAGCGATGTCATTATCCAAGCCGATGTCGTCATTCCTGCAGGTTATACTGCATACGCATCGGATGTTGCCCTTGAAGGCGGCAGCATCACCGTTGGAGACGGCGGACAGCTCATCCACAGCAACGAGGGCGTCCATGCCATGGTGGAGAAACACATCAAAGGCTTCGGAACGAACGACAACAAAGGTGGCTACTACCTCCTGACCAATCCCGTTGCCGATGTGCAACAGCCCTCGGCACTCGGCCTGTTGGAGAACAACTACGACCTGTACCGTTTCGACCAGGCACAAGACCTGGAATGGCAAAACTACAAGCATAACAGCTTCGACCTTGCGAACGGCATGGGTTATCTCTACGCCAACAGCGCCGACACCGACATCGCCTTCAGCGGTGTGCTCAACCCCGCCAACGTCGATGTCAGCGTGCCTCTGACCTACGATGCCAACGCCGAATTTGCAGGCTGGAACCTGGTGGGCAACCCCTTCGTCTGCAACGCCTATCTGGCCGATGGCCGTGACTTCTTCATCCTAGACGACGATGGCAAAGAGGTCATCCTCTCCAACATCACCAACAGTATCGCCCCGATGCAAGGTGTCTTTGTGCAGGCGGCAGCCAATGAAAGTTCTGTCAGCTTCACCACGACGGCTTCCGCCAAAGGCAGGGCACTCAACCTGAGCGTTACGCGCAACCGTGGCACTGTCATCGACAACGCCCGTGTCCGCTTCGACGAAGGCCGCAGCTTGGAGAAGTTCCAGCTCAACCCGAACCACACGAAGCTCTATATTCCCCAGGACGGCAAGGACTACGCCGTGGTCAATACCGAGGCCCAAGGTGAGCTTCCTTTCAGCTTCAAGGCTGAGGAGAGCGGCATCTACACGATTTCGGTGAACTTCGAGAACGTGGATGTGGATTATCTACACCTTATTGACAATATGACGGGTGTGGACATCGATTTGCTCATCAACCCAAGCTACACGTTCGAGGCCAAGACGACGGACTATGAAAGTCGCTTCAAGCTGGTGTTCAGTGCCAACAACAACGATAACGACATTGAGGATGAGAACTTCGCCTTTGTCAGCGACGGCAACATCATCGTCTTTACGGACGCACGCAGTGCGTCCCTACAGGTGATCGACATGCTTGGACGCATTCTCCTTAGCCGTCAGGTTACTTCTGACTTCTGTCTTCCGACTTCTGTCTTCTCCCCAGGAGTATATGTGCTCCGCCTTGTCAACGGCAGCGATGTGAAGACCCAAAAGATGGTCATCGAATAACGGAGACGATTTTTTATTGCATTGATATAAAGGCGACTCGTGAGGGTCGCTTTTTTTTGATAAAATAAATTCATAGAATAGTTGCGTTGAAAATAAATTTTATTATTTTTGCAGTGTGGTTGCGGATTTTTTTAGAATATCCGCAATGTAACTTCAGAAATTAACTATCATTATGTACCATAGAATATTTGATATTGAGAATCGGTTGGACGAGGCGATGTTGCTGTTTATTTCGATCTTCTAAACTCTGAGTTGAGAAATCGTTTTCGACTACACCCGGAAGAATAGGCTAGCCACAAGAAAGGACTCACTGAATTCGCCAAGGAGCATCCCAATGTAAAGCAGATTCTTGTTTCGCGCGACCGTATCAGCCGCCAAAGTGGAGCTGTTGACTTATACTACGTAATTGACTTTTGCAGCTATGTTTGAAAACGCTACAATATGGATTATCTACCTTGTGGTTATTAATGTAATCACCTTCTTTGTTTATGGTTTGGACAAGCTGAAGGCTAAACGTAGGCAGTGGCGCATACCGGAGACGGTGTTGCTGACGCTGGCGGTGATTGGGGGCAGTGTAGGGGCTTGGCTGGGAATGTTGGTGTGGCACCACAAGACGGCTCACAATGAGTTCAGGTTTGGAATACCGCTCATCCTTGCCGCTCAGGTAGTGCTTTTCTTCTTGGTTTCGTGAGGGGGAAGTCTCCTGAGGAAAACGCAAGTTTCGCAAATCCTCTTAAAGAACGCCCCGACAGGGGCAACAAGCCAATAGCCCAGGGCAACACCCTGGGTATCAAAAGGATGTTTTAGGGAAACGCCCTGAAAGGGCAAAAGCCTTGACGCATAAAAAAGGGATTGACCCGTGAGGGCCAATCCCTAGAAGAAATGTTAGCGTGTGCAAACGCTAACGGAGGCAGGTTTTCTTATTCTTCTTTCTTGCGTTTCCCAGCCAGATAGGCGAGACCCAGCGCGGAGAGCACCCAGACACTGCCGCCGAGGGGCGTGTATTCGTAGTAGTCGTAGGTGGAGTTGTGACCGGGCAACACGGGGAGCTCGGAGCCGTCAGCAATGCTCCTGTTGGAGTTCTGGTCGTTCTCGAGGATGACGATCTGCGCCTGTGCGGAGTTGACACTGGCCAAGCTAAACATGAAGGTTGCGATGATGGCAAATAAGATATGTTTGATGTTTTTCACCTTTCCGGTGGAGCCTGATGCATCAATGCCGCAGACTCCACTTGACAACGTAACATTATTGATGACGCTCGAATTGTTCAGTGTCAGGATGTTGGAGCCTCCCATCTTAATGAGCGAGCCTGTGGTGGTGACACTGGCTGTGCCGTCAAGGGTCGAGAGGCCCCTCTCGATGGGACGAAATGCTTGTATTTACTATCAAATAGACGGAACAAACTATAACAGCTATAATTAAAAATTTTAATAATATAATTTAATACGGATTTTTATATTTTTAAATAGTATCATTCATTATAATAAAAATATAATAATAAATTAAACTTGCAAACAATTAGGGTGTTATGTCGGTCTTTTTTGAGTGGGCTCACCGAATTATTTTTTATCTTTGCGAATTTTAATGGTGTAAAAAACAATCATATAATGAAAAAACATTTATACGTTCTTATTGCCATGGTGATCAGCATGAGTGCTGTGGCACAACAAAAAATCCAACTGCGAGCAACAGACAAAGCGGAATGTGAAAAAAGCGATATGACGAGTTTGAAAGCGTCGTTCTCGTTCTCGGGCATTGAGGTCCGGGAACTGCAAAGCGAACGCGGTGTTTTCTCGACGATCACCATGCCCCATACGGTCGTTGGTGGCCATGAGGGCGAGCCCCAGGTTCCCGTCGTGAACCAACTGATTGCCGTCCCGTTGGGCGCCATGCCCAGCATCCGTGTGACAAGTTATTCCACTACCGATTACAATCTTAAGGACTGCGGCATCCACACTTTGTCGCCTCGTCAGCCTGACGCTTGGAAGGACGAGAACCCCGAAAGCCGTCCTTTCGCTTATAACGAAGCCGCTTATCAAATCCAGGGACTCCGTTCGGAACCGATGGCCCGTGTCGAAGTGGAAGGCGTCATGCGTGGCGTCAGGGTGGGGCAGATGAGCATTGAGCCTGTCAGCTACGACCCCGTCAGCAACACGATACGTGTGTTTAACGACATCGAAGTGGAAGTCAGCTTTGAAGGCGCTGACGCCCGAGCCACGGACGAACTGCTGGTGAAGACTTACAGCCCTTATTTCACGGATATTTACGACCAGTTGTTCAATGGCCGCGCGCTCAGGGATGTCTATGACGAGCATCCCGACCTTTGGAACGCGCCGGTGAAGATGCTGGTCATCGCCAACCGGATGTTCGAGCAATGCATTCAGGATTGGGTGGCCTGGAAGACCCTGAAGGGCATCTATGTGGATGTGAACTATACTGATGTCATCGGCGCCACCGCCGAAGAAATCCAAAGCTTCATCCGTGACAAGTACGCCCAAGACGCGCCCACTTTCCTGATGATTATGGGCGACCAAGACCAGGTGGCCCCCTCCGGCATTGGAAGCAAGACCGCCTGTGTCACCGACCTTTTGTACTCCAGCGTTGACGACGACCAGTTCCCGGACATGTTCCACAGCCGCCTGTCCGCCGAGACCACGGCCCAAATGACCGCCATGCTCAATAAAGGTATGGAATACGAGCAATATACCATGCCCGACCCGAGCTATTTGAACAATGTGCTTTTCGTCGCGGGTTATGACAACACGGGTTGGGACCTTACCGTGGGCCGGCCCACCGTTTGGTATGCCACCAACTATTATTATAATGCCGAACATGGCTTCGCCAATGTCAACGAGTTCAGCCATGGCTCCTTCGACAACTGCTACACCTATTTAAATATGGGTGTCGGTTTTGCCAACTACACGGCCCATGGCACCGAATCCAGTTGGATGAATCCGGAATTCACCGTTGACGATGTCAACAACCTGACCAATGAGCACAAGTATTTCCTCGCGATGGGCAACTGCTGCAAAACCGGCAACTGGGGCTTTGAAACACCTTGTTTCGGCGAGGCCATGACGCGTGCCGAAAACAAAGGCGCCTACGCCTATATCGGTTCCTGCCCGAGCACCACCTGGTACAACGACTATTATTTTGGCGTGGGTGCCACCACCCATGCCGACGGCACCATGCCCACTTACGAAGAGACCACCATGGGTTGTTACGATGCCATTTGGAGAGACGATGCCTACCATACCGTTTGCGCCATCCTTTACTCGGGCAATCTTGCGGGCAACGCTGCCCGAGCCCTTGGCTACGCGGTTCACTGCAACCCGCTTTACTATTGGCAAGCCTATCACGTGTTGGGCGATGGATCCATCATGCCGTATCGCGTGAAGCCTACGGCCAACAATGTCAGCCATCTGGACATTCTTCCTATCGGTATCGACACCTACGAGGTGGATGCCATTCCGGGATCCTACGTGGCCATCAGCAAAGACGGCGCGCTTCTCGGCACGGCGCTTGTGGGTGAATCGGGCAGGGCCTACGTCCCCATCACTCCCGTCACCACAGCTTGTAATGTCACCATCTGTGTGACGGCCCCTCAACGCATCCCATATATTGTCACCGTTCCCGCTTCCATCGTCGAAGGCCCCTATATTTCGGCTGACAGCTTTACGCCCACTTCAGCCCATGTCGGCGACTATACGGACCTGAGCGTCAACTTCAAGAATGTGGGCACGGAAACCACGGTCGGCACCACCACCGTCACTTTGACTTCCGAGGACCCCAATGTCGTCATCGACCACGGTGTCAATAGCTTTGGGGCTTTGGACGCGGCGGCCATAACGACCGTGAGCGGCTTCCGGTTCCACATCGTTCCAGGGGTGGCCGATGATGCTATTGCGACCATCCACTATGCCGCGAGCAATGGCGACAAGACTTGGGAAGGCAACATCGTCATCCATGCCAACGAGGCTGTGCTCGCCTATCAGAACTTGCATTGGGATGGCGTTTTCGTCCCAGGCGAAACGGTGACGCTGACCGCCAAGTTCAAGAACCGAGGGCACTATCAAGCTACCGATGCCGTGGCCACGATGAGCTCCACCAGCAGCTATATCGACATCATCAATCCGAGCATTACCGTGGGGACGGTTGCCGTGGATGAGGAAGTGACCTGCCAATTCACCGCCACCATCGCAGTCGATTGCCCGGAAAGCGAACAAATCCCCGTCACTTTCACGTTGGAATCCCATGGCGGCCTTATGGCGCAAGGCCATGAGACCCTGAAGAACTCCTGTAACCTCATCTTTGAGCTTAGCGATTCCTACGGTGACGGCTGGGGCGGCAACAAGCTGACGGTTTCTTTCAGTGACGACAGCCCTTCGCAAGAACTGACCATCGAAAAAGGTGGCGGAGCTTTCTATACCATGGAAATCGGCAACGGTGTCCATGTCACCTTGACCTGGCACTCGGCCAGTTTTGCCAACGAATGCTCTTTCGTCGTGAAATACGAGAACGACTACGTGATTTACCAAACCAGCGGTACCCCCACCGCAGGCGTGCTCTACGAGTTCGACTGCAACTGCGCGTCAGCCTATCAAATCTATACGGTCACGGCTGTTCCGGACGACGAGACGCACGGCACAGTCACCGGGGGCGGCATGTTCGATTATGGTCAGAGCTGCACCGTGACTGCCACACCCGCCGATGACTATTTCTTCATGAATTGGACCCTCGACGGTGAAGTGGTTTCGTACGCTCCATCCTATACCTTCTTCGTCACCGATGACATGGATTTGGTGGCCAACTTTGTGGAAGGCCGCGTGATTGGCGATGGTGGTGACGCGACGAGTGATTACCTCCCGAGTTATAGTTTGTACAAAAACACGCTTTCTGAACAAATCTATACTGCCGAGGAGTTGGGCGGCGCCGGTGTCATCACCAGCATTGCTTTCTATAATGGTGGCACGGAGAAGACGCGTAACTACGACTTCTATATGAAGGCCACCTCGAAGAGCGCTTTTAGCGGAAACAGAGATTGGGAAAACATCGTTGCTTCCGACAAGGTGTTCAGCGGCAGCGTCACCATGGTGGCCAATGACTGGACGGTCATCACCCTGAATCCGCCATTTTTCTATGACGGCGTGTCCAATGTGGTGCTGGTCGCTGACGACCACACCACTTCAACCAGCAGCGGTTTGAAATGCCGTGTGTTTGATGCCCCAAGCCAGGCTATTCGAGTTTATAGCGAATCCACGGATTATGACCCGACGAACACTTCGACGTATTATGGGACGATCATGAATGTGAAGAACCAACTCCGTATCACCAAGGCGGCTCCATCCACCGAGCCTGTCGTCATTGAGGTGAGCGCAAGCCCGGCTCAAGGAGGCACGGTAACGGGAGGCGGTGAATATACCTTCGGTGAGTCCTGCACGCTCACAGCCACAGCCAACGCGGGCTACGTTTTCATCGCTTGGACTGAAAACGACGAGGTGATTTCCTATGACATGGAAATCAGCTTCGTGGCCCTCAACGACCGGAATCTTGTGGCCACGTTCATTCAAGCGGTGGAAATAGGCACGGGCGAAACAACCAATAACTTTTTGCCGAGTTATGGCTATTACAACTATTCTTTGACCCAGCAGATTTATACGCCGGAGGAAATCGGCACAGCAGGAACGATCTCTTGCATGGCATTCTACAATGAGGGGGCAGAGCGAACCCGCGCGTATGATTTCTATGTGGCCGCGACGGAGAAGTCGTCTTTTGACAGCAATACCGACTGGATTACGATGACTGCATCCGACAAGGTGTTCAGCGGCAGCGTCACCTTGGTCGCCAATGCTTGGACGTTCGTGATTTTTGACACCCCGTTCGAGTATGATGGCGTTTCCAATCTCGTCCTTGTGGCTGACGACAATTCGGGCAATAACAGCTCTCCCTATATGGCTTGCTCTGTTTACAACACAAGTACAAATCAAGCCTTATATGCCTATGGTTACAATAATCTCGACCCGTTGTCTCCTCCAACGGCTCCCATAACCTCCACATGGCAAAATCCCAATGATGTCCTTTCCGTGAAGAACCATATCCTTCTTGGCATCTCGAACTCGCAAACCTTTACCGTGACCATCAACGCCTATCATGGCGATGGAGGCTACTATCTCATCTCCGTCCCTGTCGAGGAAGTCGATCCCGAAGCTGTGGAGCAGATGCTTGACAACGACTATGACCTCTACAAATTTGACGAAAGCAAAGAACTGGAATGGGTGAATTACGAGGCGGGTCGTTACAACCTCGAAGCAGGCAAAGGGTACCTTTACGCCAATAGCAATGACGTGACCCTGACGTTCACGGGGACGCCTTACAGTGGTACCGGAGCGGTGGCCTTGGCATATACCCAAAATGCTGAGTTTGCTGGTTGGAACCTCATTGGCAACCCGTATGCCAACAAGGCTATTTTGGACAGACCATACTTTAGACTGAACGATGCGGGCAGTGCTTTGCGGACAGAGACTGAAAACACGGCGGTTGCTGCGATGGGTGGCGTGTTTGTGCAAGCCACAGGGGCCGACCAAATTGCCACCTTCACGGCTCAAACAAGCAAAGCGGGGCTGCCAGCCTTAGCCAGCACCAACATCGTGGTTTGCGACAACAAGGGCAACGCGTTGGACAACGCCATCATTCGTTTCGACGGCGGCGCGACGCTTGGAAAACTCCAGCTGGACCCCCATAGCACCAAGGTTTATTTTTCGCAAGAAGGCAAGGACTACGCCATTGTCGATGCTGACGAAACGGGTGTTGTCCCCTTCAGTTTCAAGGCCGAGAAGAATGGCAGCTACACCCTGGGCTTTGCCCATAAGGAAGTATCGTTGGGCTACCTGCATCTCATTGACAACCTCACGGGCGCCGATGTCGATTTGCTCCAAACCCCGAGCTATAGCTTCGATGCCAAAACGACCGACTATGCCCATCGGTTCAAGCTGGTGTTCGGCACTGGGCAACATGACGACGACTTCGCGTTCGTGAGCAACGGACAGCTCGTCATCAACGGTACAGGTACCCTCCAAATCTTCGATGTCCTCGGCCATCAGCTTCTCTACAAGGAACTCCCAACTCCCAACTGCCAACTCCCAACTGCCAACTTTAAAACTGGCGTGTATGAGCTCCGCCTTATCGATGATGGTACCGTGAGGGTTCAGAAGATGGTGCTACAGTGATGCCGTGTTTTTCATGTAATCCACGAAGGAGGGTGTTACACGAAAAACAAACACACGCCTGCCACACTGATCATGGCCCCCAGCACCTCGCGTAACGTCACTTTTTGATGGAATAGCAGGGCGGCAGGGGCGATGATGAGGATGGGTGTGAGGGCAAAGAGCGTCTGGGCGATGCCCGCCGAGGTGTATTGCGTGGCCAGCAAAGAGGCGCTGACCCCGATGAACGGCCCGAAGATGGTCGATGCCAGCACGCATCCCATCGCTTTGCGGTCGCTCACAGCGCGACGAAGCTGGGCTAGGCCGTCTTTGTTGAGCAGCACCAATGCCAAGAAAAAGCCCACCAGTCCGATGTAGGCGCGGATGGTGGTGGCCGCAAACGACATGCTGACGCTTACCGGCAACGGCAACAGGGCGTTGGAGAATACCGTGTCGCCCGTGATGCCCGCGGCGGCAAGGGCGGCGTCGTAGTGTTGCAATCCCCCCTTGCTGAGCACCAAGCCGAAGCCTTGGCAGATGCCCGCCATGGCGGCATAAAAGATGCCTCTCGCCGGCAGCTTAAAATGAAGGCCGTGATGACCGGTGTCGTCGCTTTTCGACAGAATCGACAAGGCGATGCCGCTCAAGGTGACGACCATGCCGACCATGGCGATGGGCCGCATCTGCTCGCCGAGCAGCAAGCGCCCGGTGAGCGCCGCGGTGGGCGCCGAGAGGGTCATGAAGAGCTGCCCGAAACGCGACCCGATGTGGATGTAACCCTGCATCAAGCAGTAGTCGCCAACCACGTAACCCACCACGCCCGAGAGCAGCAGCCACGTCCAGGTGCCGGCGTCGGCATAACGCGGATAAGGCACCCCCATCACCAACCATAGCGTGACGCTGAGAAACAGCAACGACAAGGTCATGCGCACCGTGTTGAACGGCAACGACCCCATGCGCTTGGAACCCACCTCCGCAAACAACGCGGTGGCAGTCCACGACAAAGCCACCCCCAATGATATCAATTCACCTATGAACATAAAACTTTATTCTTGCAAAGGCGCAAATGTATGTTTTTTTGGTGTTCATTTTCGAGATTGTCAAGTAAAATCTTAATTTTGCAAAAAAATCTTCGTTATGATTCGCTCCATGACGGGTTATGGCATTGCCGAAAACACCCACCTTTCAAAAAAGATTACGGTAGAGATTAAAACCCTCAACAGCAAACAACTGGACCTTATCCTTAAACTCCCCAACGAGCTGCGCTTTGCGGAGCTGGAGCTTCGCAACCGGATCGGCGCCAAGCTCCTCCGCGGGAAAATCGACGCTGTTATCAGCATCACTGACACCGCGCTTGACCAAGCAAACCAGATCAATGAGGACGTGGTGGCTGCCTATCTCCATCAAATCGAGGCCATCTCCGAAAAACACGGTATCCCCGCCTCGCCCGACCTCGCCGGCCTGGTTTTCAGAATGCCTGGCATCTTCAACGTTCAGGAGCAAAGCTACGACGAAGCCTTCCTGGCCCAAATCCAAGCCACCCTCGACCAAGCCGTCGAGATGGTGGACGCTTTCCGGATTCAGGAGGGTCAAACGCTGAAAAAAGACCTCCTGCACCGTGTGGACCTCATCCTTGACCTGCTCGGCCAAGTGGAGCCCCTGGAGAAAGGCCGTCATGAGACCATCAAGCAACGCCTGCTGAAAAACCTGTCGGAACTGGTCGCCAAAGGCCAATTCGAGGAAAACCGCTTCGAGGCGGAACTGATCTATTATCTTGAGAAACTGGATATTACCGAAGAGAAAGTGCGCCTCCGTCAACATTGCAACTACTTCGTGGAAAGCTGCGACGAGGACCAGGCAGGCAAGAAACTGGGCTTCATCAGTCAGGAAATGGGTCGCGAAATCAACACCCTCGGCTCCAAAGCCAACGAAGCCAACATCCAACGCATCGTCGTCATGATGAAAGACGAACTTGAGAAAATCAAGGAACAGTTGTGTAATATACTATAAAACAGTATATTATTTTTCTAAGGAATATTCACCTGTTGCCAAGAGCTGCTGCACCATGTCGTCCATGAGCTGGTGCGCCTCTTGCTCCTTTACCTGGTAAAGGGTCTTGACCACCATGGTCAGGAAGTTCCATTCCTCGGGCTCGATTTTGTGGTCCATGAGCATCACCGAAGTGAGAAAACGGAACAGCTCCTGTTTCTCCTCATCGGTCTCGGGGATGCGTACCTTTGAGCTGAAGCCCTTTCTCATCATCCTCCTGATCTCTTTCACCGTCTGTTCCCGACTCATTCCCCTGTTGTCCAACATGACTTCTTGAATCAGGGTGAACTCCGATTCGTCAAGTTTCTCGTCAGAAACCGCCATATACAACAGATACCGCAGGAAGTCCATGTTTTTCTGCGCTTCCTTCTTCTCCGCTCTCAACTTGAAGATGTTTTTTAGTGCCATGATAATGCAGTTTTTCGAATACCGATTGTTGTCGCAAACTTACGAAAAACTTTTAAGAGGTGGGTGGTTTTCCTAAAATATTGTATTTTTGTACTTTGATACAAAATACACAGACTATGAAACGCATTTTCCTCACCTTTGCGATGCTGTTGGCGGGTTTGACGCCCCTGTTTGCGCATCCTGTCGATTTCAATACTGCCTTGACTGCCGCCCAACGTTTTTCCGAAGCGCGCTTTGCCGCAGAACGGCAAGGCATGGTGGAGCTGGTCATGACTGGCTATGATGACGCCTTTTATGTGTTCAACATCGGAAACCAGGGTTTCGTCATCATTGCGGGGGAGGATGCCTACCGTCCCGTGATTGGCTATTCCGACGAGGCTCCGTTTGATGTCAACGACATCCCGCCCGCGTTGTCGGAATACCTTGAGGGCATGGCCCGGCGGATCCGTCAGGTGGGTGGCCGCGGCGATGCGGTGGCGTCGCCTTTGGTGGCTGCCGAATGGACTTCGGTGCTGAGTCACGGGATGTTGCTTTCTCGTTTTGGAGGGCGTGGCACCGGGTATTTCTGTCAGACCAAATGGAATCAGGACTATCCCTATAACTACTGCTGTCCTGAAGACCCTGCGGGTTCGGGTGGCCATGCCATTGTGGGTTGTCTTGCCACCGCCATGTCGCAGCTGATGCGTTTCTGGGCGTCGCCCGCACAGGGCAACGGCAGCCATTGCTACAACCATAGCGACTACGGACTCATCTGCGCCGACTTCGGCAACACTGTTTACGATTGGGAGAACATGCCCAATGTGCTCAACAGCGCCTCTTCCGAGGCGGAGAAGCTCGCCACGGGCACCCTGTGCTTTCATTGCGGCGTGGCCATCGACATGGGTTACGGTCCCGATGGCAGTGGCGGCGCCTCCGGCCCCATCCCGTCAGCAATGCATACCTATTTTAATTATAGCGAGGCCAATGTGCAGCTCCGTCGCGACGACTATGAGACGGAGGTTTGGAAAACCATGGTGCGCGAGCAGTTCGACATGGGCTGGCCGATGTACTACGGGGGCTGCCAAGACGGGGGTTGCCACGCCTTTGTGTGCGACGGCTACGACGACAACGACATGTTCCATTTCAACCTGGGCTGGGGTGGCGGCAGCGACGGCTGGTATCTCATCGACGAGGCTCCCTACACCAGTCCCGCCGACGCCATGTTCAACTTCGTTCCCGCCGAGGTGTATGACATGACCCCTAAGGCTCCCTCTGGGTTCTCTGCCGTGGCGGTCTCCGACACGGACCTTAAGGTGCGACTGCAGTGGACCAACCCCACCGAGACCCTCAACGGCACCCCTATAGACGCCCTGCAAGAAGTGGCGATTACCCGCGACAACAAGGTGATTCATATCCTGAGTGATGTGGCTCCCGGCGCCACTATCGAGTTTGTCGATGAGGAAGTGCCCCATTACGACGTGTATCATTATGCGGTGTATGTCGTGGCCAACGGTCGCCATGGCAAACACGCCAACGTGATGGAGGTCAAGGTAGGTCCCGCTTGCCCCTGGAAGATGATCATGACCTCCACCGGTTTCGAGGGCTGGAACGGCGGTTACGTGTCGGTTTACAACGCGAGCGGTCGTGAGATCGCCCGCGCCACCACACAGTCTTCGACACCCACCATGGTCGAGCCCGAGCTGACCTTGGGCGCGTTGAGCTTCGGATGGACGGGTCCCGAGGAGGCGGTGGAGTCCATGGGAATCATCATCAAGGACTCGGAAGGAAACACCGTGTATTCCTATTCCGGCTCCTCCGATGGGATGCCCTCGGGCATCTTCTTCACCACCAATAACAGCTGTGGGGGCGACCAGTCGTGCGAGACCCCTTGTAACTTGATGGCGGTGGCCGAAGGTGATGGCGTGCGACTCACTTGGGACGGCGTGGAACATGCTGGGTATGGCTACAACCTGTATCGCGACGGTTTGCTCTTCCGTTTGGTGCCTGACGCCACCACTTTCCTCGATGCGGAGGCCACCGTCGGCGGCCATTGCTATCGTGCGGCCACCCTTTGCGAGGGAGGGGAGAACGGCTTCTATTCCAATGAGTCATGCGTGTCGGTCGGGCCTTGCTATCCGCCCCGCAACCTGGACTATGAGTTCGGCAACAACTTCAAAGTCAGATTGCTGTGGGAGGCTCCTTCGCCAGATGACGGACTTTCGGGCTATTACCTGTTCCGCAAGACTGGCGATGAGGAATACAAACGCATCAAGATTTTGAGTCCCTCCACGGTCAGCTATCTCGACAATTCCCTGAACCAGGAAGGCGACTATTATTATCGTCTGTGTGCCTATTATCAGGACTTGGACGCGCTTTCGGCGCCAGCCAACCGCAAGAACCAGCCCAATGTCTTTGAGCTTCACGCCTATTACTCGCCCACGGGTGTGGCGGAGACACAGGTCGCCGCACAAGTGGTTCCCAATCCCACCAAGGGTACCTTGACCCTTCACGATGCCAACCTTTGCGCGGTGGAGGTCTATAACCTGCTGGGTCAGTCGGTGGTGTCCCGCCAGAAGGCCGTTGATGGCATGACACTCCACCTTGAGGACCTGCCCGATGGCGTCTATTTCCTACGCCTGATCCACAGCGACGGCAACAGCTTGGTCAAGAAAGTGCTGAAAAGGGATTGATAAAAAGATTTTTTTGGAAAATATAGGAATTGTCGTATCTTTGCCGCATTATTTGGCTTATTATGCGCAAAGTTGTAACGAGTTCAGATATTAAAAACGCTTTGGGATTGAAGGGCTTCCTCGGCACGGGTATCTCCAAGCTCTTGTATGGAATATGCGGGCTGGGTGAGATTAACCGATTGTTCGACGGAGCCGCTGACTATCAAGGCCGTGAGTTCGCCGACCACCTGTTGGAGAACATGAACGTCACCTTCGATATGGACCCGGAGCAGTTGAACAATATCCCCAAAACAGGAGGCTTCATCGTGGTGAGCAACCACCCCTTCGGCGGCATCGAAGGCGTGATGCTTTACAGTTTGATCGCCAAGGTGAGGCCCGACATCAAGCTTATGGCGAACTTTATCCTCTCCCATATCCCCAACCTGAAGGAGGCTTTCTTCGCCGTGAACCCATTTTCAAGCAATCCGGAATGGAAAAGCTCCGTGGCCGGTATCAAAGGCGCCATCGAGCATGTGGCCAACGGCAACGGACTGGGCATCTTCCCCGCGGGTGAAGTGTCGCGCTACCATGGACATGACTACCCCGAGGACCTGCCTTGGAGCAACTCCGTGGCCCGCATCATCATGCAGTCGGGAGTCCCCGTCGTGCCTGTGTATTGGCACGGACGCAATTCCAGGACCTTCTATTTTCTCGACAAGATCCATAACATGCTTGGCACGGCCCGCCTCATGCGCGAGTTGGCCAATAAACACGACACCTGCATCCCTGTCCAAATCGGCAAACCCATCCCGCCCGCCGAGATTGCCGAATACGACCAGCCCAGGTATCTCGCCGCTTATCTTCGCGCCAGGACCTACGCCCTCGAAGCCAACCTCCAGAAACCGCAACTCCCTGTCAGCAATGTGCAACAGGCGCCCCTCGCGGATCCCGTGGACTCGTCCTTATTAATAAAGGAGTTAGACCAGATCCGAGAACGTTGTCTGTTGTTCAGCTCAGCCAACTACGACTGCTATCTGTCGGACTACGATGCCATCCCGAACCTCATGCGGGAGATCGCCCGCCTTCGGGAAGAGTCGTTCAGGGCCATCGGCGAAGGCACTGGAAAGAGTCTCGACTGGGATGAATTCGACAAATACTACAAGCATCTGATCCTGTGGGATCGCGACAAACAACGGATTGCGGGTAGCTACCGCCTTGGTATCGGGAGCCAGATTGTTCAGGATTATGGATTTAAGGGATTCTATATCAGTACGTTGTTCAACCTTGTGGATGACACCTTCCTGGAAGCTCTGAAGAAAACCATCGAACTGGGACGTTCCTTCGTGTCGGTGGATTACCAGAAAGAGGTGTTGCCTTTGGTGCTGTTGCTGCGTGGCCTCTCCGTGGTGGTGGTGCGTTATAAGGAAATCGAATATTTCATTGGTCCCGTGAGCATCAGCAATTGGTACCCGAAGTTCTATCAGAGCCTTATCGCGGAGTATGTCACGAGAAACCATCCCGTCAAGGTGGAATGGACCAACCTTGTATTGCCCCGCACCCCGTTCCAGCCCGATTTCATGAAGGTGGAGCCGGAGGTGCTGCTGGCCAGGAACATGCAGAATGCCGACCGTTTCGACAAGTTCCTGTTCCGGATGAGCAACGGCGCGTATCGTATGCCCACCTTGTTCAAGAAATACCTGAAGTTGAATGCCAAGTTGTTGTGCTTCAACATCGATCCTGATTTCAACGATGTGTTGGATGCCTTGCTTTTCCTCAAATTCACGGATTTCCCCGAGGACGAGGTGATGCCTTTGTTCCGCGATAGCACCGAGGAGGAGAAACAGCTGGTTCGGGAACGTTTTGGCTATTGTTGATTTAATCATCTAATCATCTCTCACCCCCTGGCGGGGGTGATTCCATTTATCTTGCGTTTTTCTAATCATCTTTCACCCCCTGGCGGGGGTGATTCCATTTATCTTGCGCTGTTCTAACCATCTTTCACCCCCTGGCGGGGGTGATTCTACCCATCTTTCGCCCTAAAGGGCGACATGACAAACCAATCCCCGCCTTCTAATCATCTCTCACCCCCTGGCGGGGGTGATTCCATCTATCTTGCGCTGTTCTAACCATCTTTCACCCCCTGGCGGGGGTGACATTTCGAACGCTGGAATCGCCCGGAGGGCGAGAGATGGTTAGAAACGGATATGGGTTCCCTCGTGGAATCACCCGGAGGGTGAAAGATGGTTAGAAACGCCCGTAATTTTCCTCGTAGAATCGCCCGGAGGGCGAGAGATGGTTAGAAACGGATATGGGTTCCCTCGTGGAATCACCCGGAGGGTGAGAGATGGTTAGGGTGA
>CACZQL010000138.1 GCA_902783365.1 uncultured Bacteroidia bacterium
AGGGCGCAAGATGGTTAGGGCGCAAGAAGGTTAGATAATGGTTATCCCAAATCGGTTAGCGCCCGTTAGGGCGCAAGATGGTTAGGGCGCAAGATGGTTAGGGCGCAAGATGGTTAGGGCGCAAGATGGTTAGGAAAAAATGGTTTGCAAATCCTCTTTGGACAAACCGTTGAAATCACCGGAGCTCATGAAGGCACCCACCACATTCTTTTGAGGACCTTTTCCCAATAAGGCCAGAAGCTCTTGCCTGTTGTGAACCACCTTCAAATCGGCGCGGCCAAAACCCTTCACAATGCGTTCATCCGGCATCAGCTCCAATTTCTTGATGGCCACGGCATGGGGGTCGTAAAAAACGATGGCTTCGTCGGCCAAGGCAAGGGCGTCGCGGTAATGATCGATGAAGACCTCGCTCAAGCTGCTATAGGTATGCAACTCAAAAACCGCGAGGAGGCGCTTCTCAGGAAACTGTTCCCGCAAGGCCTTCACGCTGGCTTGCACCTTGGAAGGCGCATGAGCGAAATCACGGAAAACGAGATTGTCGCCTGAGGCAAAGAGCAGCTCCAGTCGGCGGGCAGCCCCTTTGAATGAGGCGATGGCCTCATAAAACTGCTCATCAGTCACCCCGAGCTGCCGGCACACCAGCCTTGCCGCATTGAGGTTCTTCATATTGTGGCTACCAAACACCCCTACTTCCCTCCTTTCACCGTTGGGAAGCAATAACGTCGTTTGAAGTCCCTGACTTTCAAACGGATGCACCCCATATCCAAAGGTTTGACAGCTGGCGCCTTGGGCAATCTTCTCCGCCTCGGCATCCGTTTGGTCATAAATGAGGCATCCGCCCGGCTCGATGGTACGGACGAAGATGCGGAACTGTTCCAGGTAGTTGTCGAAGGTGGGGAACACATTGACGTGATCCCAGCCGATGCCGCTAATCACGGCGATGTGGGGATGGTAATGGTGGAACTTGGGCACACGGTCGATGGGCGAGGTAAGATACTCGTCCCCTTCCATCACCATGTATTTTGCCGACTCGCTGAGGCGCACCATCACGTCGAAGCCTTCCAACTGCGCCCCCACCATGAAATCGGTCTCGATGCCCGCATGTTTCAGCACATGGAGAATCATGCTGGTGATGGTGGTCTTGCCGTGGCTGCCTCCGACCACAATGCGGGTCTTGTCCTTGCTTTGCTCGTAGAGGTATTCGGGGTAGGAATACACTTTGAGACCCAGCGCTTGGGCACGCACCAGTTCCGGGTTGTCGATGCGGGCGTGCATCCCGAGGATGACCGCATCGTAGCTTTTGTCGAGTTTCTCGGGGAACCATCCCCATTGCGGGGGCAGGATGCCCTCGTTGGCAAGACGCGACTTGGAGGGCTCGAAGATCTCGTCGTCGGAGCCAGTGACTTCATATCCTTTGCGGTGCAGGGCGATGGCCAGGTTGTGCATGGCACTTCCCCCTATAGCGATAAAATGTACTTTTTTCATCCTGATGATATTTTGAGCCGTAAAATTACAAAAATGTTCAGATATCTCCGTACTTTTGCAAAAACTTTCAACTATCAACTGCCAACTGTCAACTGCCAACTCTCAACTCCCCATGCATCTTCTTTCAAAATCAACCTACATCAAAGGCTTGCAATGCGAGAAAGCCTTGTACATGACGAAAAAGCATCCTTATCTTCGCGACAGGCTCAGCATCGAGCAACGCGCCAAGTTCCAAAGAGGCAGCGACGTGGGGGTGCTGGCACATCAATGTTTCCCGGGCGGCATCGACATGAGTCCCAGCCACCCATCCCAGTTTCCAAAAAAGGTCAAAGAGACCATGGAAAACCTCGGCAATCCCGATGTCAACGTTATGTATGAAGCTGTATTTCAATACAATGACACATTGATTATGGTGGATTTAATGGTTCGTGCCGGACAACAATGGAAAGCCATTGAGGTGAAAAGCTCGCTGCGACTGAGTCCCACCTTTTATAATGACGCCGCATTGCAATACTACGTGCTGAAAGGTTGCCAGGTGCCGCTTGCCGACTTCATGCTCATGCATCTGAATCCCGACTATGTCAGGCAAGGCGACATTGATGTGGACAAGTTGTTCGTTTGTGTCTCCGTCCTCGATTTTGCAGAAGCCCGTCAGGAATGGGTGGCCCAAAACGTGGAACGGCTGAAGCAGGTGGTAGCCCTTCCCCACGCTCCGCTGGTGCGCATCGGCACCCATTGCCACGACCCATACACTTGCGATTTCATCGGCCATTGTTGGAAAAACATCCCATCCAACAGTTACCTCTACACCACCGCTCAGCCCGACGACCAGCTCTTCGAACACTATTTCGGCGGGGCTGGTACCAACGCGGAGTTTCTCAAGAAGCTCCCGCCCGACTGCGAGGAGGCCCGTCAAGTGGAAGCGTTGGAGACCCACTCCTATTATATTGACTATAAAACCCTCTACACTTTTACCCCTCACCCCAAGCCCAAAAAGGTCGCTTACCTCAACATCCTACTCGACCGTCCCGCCGTCCCCGAACTCGACGGCACCCGTCCCTATCAGGAGATGATGCTCGCCTTCGCCCTCACGGGGCCCTTGGAGCCCGGGGGGCACTATGTTTGGGATTGTTTCGACGACCACAGCCGATGGCAGGAAGGCCTTGGATTGCTGGCAGAGAAACTCACCCATTACGAGCTCACCGTCAGCTTCTCCCCCATGAACACCGGCTACAAAACCCTGAATCTTTACGAGGTCCTCGGACAGGCCGCATTCTACCATCCCGGCATCAAAACGGGATTTAGTTTACAACACGTCGCCGAAGCGGTTTTCCCCAACTTCAAACTCTTTGAACACAGCAGGATAGTCGTAGAAGCCCTTAGCAACGAGTTGACAAGTTATGAACAGGCCAGAAATGACTTACTTATTGAGAACGAGGCCATTGAAAAACTTTATCAACATTTTTTTAAATAAGTGCTTGTTCATAACTTTGTCTTGTTTTACCCCTTCGGAAAGCGAATTATGTAGTACATTTGCCTTCCGAAAACAAACCATCTCTCAACCTTAATCGAGATACATTTTTATGCCTACAGATACCCTTACCAGACCTATGAGCAGCCTGCACAGGCGCACTGCTGCCACTCCCGACCAACTCCTTGCCAGCCAAGGCCGTGTGCCTCCGCAGGCGGTGGACTTGGAAGAGGTCGTCCTCGGTGCCTTGATGTTGGAGAAAGACGCGGTGAACGCCGTGATCGACCTCCTGAACCCAGAGGCTTTTTACAAGGAAGCGCACCAGAAGATCTACAAAGCCATCAAGGACCTCTTCGGGAAGTCGGAGCCCATTGACATCCTCACCGTGACCAACGAGCTGAAACAGCAGGGTGAGCTGGAGAACGTGGGAGGTGCCTATTACATCTCCAAGCTGACCAACCGCGTGGTGTCGGCGGCCAACATCGAGTACCATGCCCGCATCATCATGCAAAAGCACATCCAGCGCGAGCTCATCGTGATTTCTTCCGAAACCATCAACCAAGCTTTTGAAGACACCACCGACGTGTTCGACCTGCTCGACGCCGCGGAAAACAAGCTGTTCCAGGTGAGCGAGAACAACCTGCGCAGAAGTTACAACTCGATGGAGGATTTGGTGAACAAGGCCATCACGGAGATTGCCAACGCCAAGAACAGCGACGACAAGCTGCGCGGCGTGCCTTCGGGTTACACGGAGCTGGACCGCATCACTCAGGGATGGCAGAAGTCGGACCTCATCATCCTGGCCGCCCGTCCCTCTATGGGTAAGACCGCCTTCGCGCTCAACCTGGCCCGCAACGCCGCCGTGGACTTCCACCGGCCCGTGGCCTTCTTCTCGTTGGAGATGTCGTCGGTGCAGCTGGTGACCCGTTTGATTTCCACCGAGACCTCATTGACTGCCGACAAGTTGCGTTCAGGCGACTTGGCCGAGCACGAATGGCAGCAGCTGAACACCAAAGTGACCCCCCTCATCGACGCGCCCATCTTTATCGACGACACCCCACAGCTCTCCATCTTCGAGTTGCGGGCCAAATGCCGCCGGTTGAAGCAACAACATGACATCCAGATGGTTTTCATCGACTACTTGCAGCTAATGACCGCCAAATCGGAACGCGGTGGCAACCGTGAGCAGGAGATCTCCATGATCTCACGCTCGCTGAAGAGCCTTGCCAAGGAGCTGGAGATTCCGGTGCTGGCCTTGTCGCAGCTGAGCCGTAGTGTGGAGCAGCGTCCCGGCTCCAAAAAGCCCATCCTCTCCGACTTGCGCGAGTCGGGTGCCATCGAGCAGGACGCCGACATGGTGATGTTCATCTACCGTCCGGAATACTATAAGAACGAACAAGAAAATCCCGACCTTCCGGCGGGCTTCACCTGCATCGATATCGCCAAGCACCGTAACGGCAAACTGGGCGAGGTAAACCTGCGATTTGTAGGCCAATACGCTCGTTTCGAGGAGTTTGGTCAAGACCGTCTTTCTCCGAGCGAGGACATCCTGCTTGGTCCCAACCCGAATTTCGGCAACACCATAACCCGCGGTTCCAAGATGAACTACGACGAAGTGTTCGGCCCCGCACCCTCCATCTCCGCTGATGATGCTTTCTAGTTTAGAGTTGAGAGTTTAGAGTTGAGAGTTGAGAGTTTTTTAAATAAAGCAACCTTAGCAGCGAAAGCCAAAGAAAAAAACGACCGCCCTTTGTTGAAGGCGGTCGTTTTTACTGTGTTTCAACAATTCTTACTTCTTCCTTCTTACTTCTTCCTTCTTACTTCTTCCTCTGGTAGGTTACCGTATAGTTTCCAAAATCTTTCAGGACAAGTTGTTCCTCAGTGACTTCCTCGATCCAGAGGGTGTCGGCAAAAGCATGGGGGTTGGTACCTTTGTAGTCGCCCCGAAGGATCAGCTGGTCGCCGACCTTCTCCCATGCATTATACTCACGGTAACCCATGTTGATGGGTGCCACAGTACCGTCTTTCTCCAAAGTGAAACCAACCTCACCAAAAATACTGTTTTCGTCGGCAGGCTCAACCCAGGTACCGGTGAGCGAAGCGTTGTTGCAGGCAGTGAATCCCAATCCTAACAACAAACAAGCGATAATTGCAATAATACCTTTTTTCATGGTTATGAGTAGATTAAAGGACGATTCTTGTACCACAGGTGGGGTCGGTAAGACTAGTAGCCTCGGTGATGATGGCTTGATGGCCAGTGGCCTCGACAAAGAGGATGGCGGCGCGAACCTTGGGAGCCATGCTACCCTCGGTGAACTGACCCTCAGCAAGATACTGTTTGGCTTGAGCGACAGTGATGGTGTCCAAAGCCTGCTCGTTTTCTTTGCGGAAGTTGATATAGACCTTCGGCACATCGGTGAGGATGTAGAACTCGTCGGCCTTGATGTCGATGGCCGTCATGGCGGAGGCGAGGTCTTTGTCGATGACCGCCTCGACGCCGCAGAGGCAACCCTTCTTCTCGATGACCGGGATGCCGCCACCGCCCACGGTGATGACGATGTTGCCCTCGTCGGCAAGACGTTTCACAATGTCAATATTCTGAATACCAATGGGTTTGGGTGAGGCCACCACCTTGCGCCAGCCGCGGCCTTTGGGGTCTTCCTTATAAACGGCGCCCGTCTCCTTGGCATATTCCTCAGCTTGTTCCTTGGTGTAATAGGGACCCACGGGCTTGGTGGGGTTCTGGAACATCGGGTCGTCCTTGTCAACGATCACCTGCGTCACCAAAGTCACCACGTTGCGGTCGATGCCCTTCTTGGCAAACACTTTGCCCAGTCCCATCTCAATCATGAAACCGATCAGGCCTTGGGTTTCCGCCACGCAGAAGTCGATGGGCATATCCGGAACATTAAACACCTGGTTGCCAGCTTCATTCTGAAGCATCACATTACCGACTTGGGGACCATTGCCATGGCCAATCACTAAGTTGTAGTCATTCTCGAGGAAAGGCAACAACGACTCGCAGGTCTCGGTCACATTCTGCATCTGTTCCCTGTAGGTTCCTCTTTGTCCGCCTCTCAGCAGGGCGTTCCCACCGAAAGCAATAACGGCTAATTTTTTCATAAAAGTCTATATTTCAATTATTTAATATAAATTTAACATTTGAAAAGGACTGCAAAATTAGCAAAAAAAAGCATGGCTTTCACAAAACCCTTTATTTTTCGGTTTTTTCGTTCCTTTTTCGTTGCCACAGACGGCTCAGTTCGCCCATCCAAAGGATCGACGAGGTGCCAAGGATGACGCGGATCCAGTCGCCGAAGCTGAGGGGAACCACTTCGAACATCTCGCCTCCGAAGGTCACGATGAGGATCTGGCCGACGAAGATGATGAGGAGGGTAAGGAGGAAACCGGAGGTCGTCTTATAGGAGAAGGTGCCACGCAGGGCCGACTGTCCGGTCATGAAGGCCTTCACATTAAAGAGGTTCCAAAACTGGAGGAAGACGAAGATCGTGAAAAACAGCGTTTGCTCGTAGGAGGACAGACCGAGGTGTACATGCTTAAAGTTGAAGTAGTTGTTGAAATAGCCTTTCCAGCTGAAATCGGAGAGGGAGGCAAGTTCGACGTGTTTGAAGTATTGGATGAAGCCAAACAGCACGAGGACGAGGAGGATGCCCACGCCAAAGATGCGGATGGCCATGGGACGGCTGATGATATAGTCCTTGCGGGTGCGCGGGGTTTCGAGCATCACTTTGGGGTCGGGGGGCAATGAGGCCAGGGCCAGGGCCGCGAGGGTGTCCATGATGAGGTTGACCCACAGCATCTGGGTGACGGTGAGGGTAGCCTCGGTGCCGAGCAAGGCGCCGATGAGCACCACGAGGCAGGCCGCCACATTGATGGTGAGCTGGAAGAGGATGAAACGCTGGATGTTATGATAGAGGGAGCGTCCCCACTCCACCGCACGGGTGATGCTGCGGAACGAGTTGTCGAGGATGGTGATAGCGCTGGCTTCCTTGGCCACGGAGGTGCCGTCGCCCATGGAGAGTCCGATTTGAGCCGCGTTGAGGGCTGGCGCGTCGTTGGTGCCATCGCCCGTCACGGCCACCACCTCCCCTTTCTTTTGCAGCAGCCGCACCAAGCGTTCTTTGTCCATGGGCCGCGCCCTCGACATGATCTTGAGATCCTTCACCCGTTCCAGCAAAGCTTCGTCCGACAAACTACCGAACTCCTTGCCAGTGATGTGGTTGCGCTCATCGGTGTCAGTGTCGGTCCACAAGCCGATTTGCCTTCCGATCTCCTTGGCGGTACCCGAGGTGTCGCCGGTGACGATTTTCACCTGGATGCCTGCCGACGCGCACTCTTGGAGCGCACCAGGCACATCCTCCCGAATCGGGTCGGCGATGGCCGAAGTGCCCAGATAACAGAGGTCGGTCAAGGCCAGTTTCTCATCGTCGAACAGCGAGTCCATGTCCTTCAGCTCCACATAACGATAGGCGAAGCCCAAGGTGCGCATGGCTTGGTTCTGGTAATTCAGCAAGTCCTGGTCCACCCTTTGGCGATATTGGCTCAAGGCGACCTCCCCTTCCTGCATCCTGATCTTGTCGCAATGCTTCAGCACCAGCTCCGGGGCACCTTTTACATAAAGCAATCCGAGCTTGGGGTCTTCGGTGGCAATGACCGTCGCCATGAACTTGTATTTGGTAGAGAACGGCAACTGCTTGACAATGGTGGAATGGTCGCGGTATTCGATGTAATCGACATTTTGCTGGAACAGCCACAGCAACAGGGCGGCCTCGGTGGGGTTGCCCACCGCCTTCGCCTCTTTCTTGTCGGTGAAATCGAGGTAAGCCGTGGAATTGACCGCAACCCCTTCTTTGACCAAGGCGGAAGTTTGCGAGTCGTCCAATTTGTTGTCGTGCAGTCCATAGATGTTAAACTGGTTGACACGCATCCTGTTTTGGGTGAGGGTACCCGTCTTGTCGGTACAGATGACGGTAGCGGCGCCCATGGTCTCACAGGCGTGCATCTTGCGCACCAAATTATTGGTTTCGAGCATCCTTCTCATGCTGAGGGCGAGGCTGAGGGTGACGCTCATAGGCAGGCCTTCAGGCACCGCCACCACGATGAGGGTGACAGCCATCATCAGGGTGTTGAGGGCATACCTGGCAAAGTCCATCCACTCGAAAACCACATCCTTGTCGAACACCAGGTACATCAGCAGTCGCAGCACCATGATGACCCCAGCGATGACATAGCTGGCCACAGTGATGGTATGTCCCAGCCGGTCCAACTGCTCGTTGAGCGGGGTCTTCACCTTATTGTCGATTTGGGTGCCTTGATACACCTTGCCCCACTCGGTGGCGTCGCCCACCTTCTCCACCACAAAGATGCCGTGGCCTTCGATGACCGTGCAGCCTCGGCACACGTAATTGGAGGGATAGGTGGCCTCGTGTTTGAACTCCTCTTCCACCACAGTTTTGCGGGCCATGTTCTCTCCGGTGAGGTCCGACTCATTGACTTGCAGGGAGATGGCCTCCTTGAGCCAGCCATCGGCAGGAATCTCGTCGCCGGGCGAAATCACCACCGTGTCGCCCACCACCACCTCTTTCCGCTCAATCTGCGTGATGGTGCCGTTGCGGAACACCGTGACCTTCTCCTCGTCTTTCGATTGGTTCAGCACCTCGAACTTCCGGTTCGCGCTCAGCTCGAAAAAGAAGCCCACCGTGGTAGCCAAAGTCACTGCGACAAAGATACCCAATGGCTCCAACAACACCGTGGCACCAGCAACGCCCGAAATGTATTGGTACAAGGAGACCACCATCGACAACCCCAAGGTAATCAACAGAATGCGGATGATGGGGTCTTGGAATTTCTCCAAAAACAACTTCCAAACAGGTTCTTTTTCAGGAGGGGTGAGCAGGTTGTCGCCATGCTCCCTCCGGCTTTGCTCCACTTGCTCGGAGGTCAGTCCCTTCTTGTAATCTTCATTTTTTTCCATTTTCCGGGTGAGGATTCCCTCAATTGATTAACTTTGCAAAAGTATGATTTTTTGTTTTCGAGTGTTGAATGTTGCAAGGTTGCAACCCAAAAAATGGAGCCTATGAAACTGAAGGAAAACGCAAAGACTGCTTGGGCTCACGTGCTGTCGGAAATAATTCAAAGCGACGGCATCGTGAACCAAGGTGAGATCGATTACCTGCGTCAGGTGTTCGAGGTGTTGCACATCGGCAACAACCACCTGAAGAACGCCAGTTCATGGACGTTGGCACAGGCGGTCGAGGTATTGGGCAAATGCGGCAAGTCAGAGAAGAACATCCTGCTGCACTGCATCCAGCAGCTTACGCAGTCGGACGGCGACATCGACCCCCACGAGTGTTTGCTCACCACCTCGGTGTTGCTGGCCCTTGGACTGACGCCCGATGGCACCGAGTCCCTCCAGGCGGAAATCATCTCCATCCCACCCCTCGACTTCAACGTCCGCAACACCTTGTTATATGTGGAGCCCAGTTACAACTCCCGCGTCAACAAAGCACTCCGAAAAGAGTACGACAGCATCGTGCAACTGCTTGGTTCCAAGGGCAAAGAGCTGTTTTACCTCCCGACAATCCTGAAAGAAATCCAATCGAAAAGCAAGACTTTCAAGCAGATGCTCAACTACCTGGAACCCCTGCTTTCGGCCAGCCAACTGAAACTGATTGAGCAAAGCATAGGTGGTTTCGACACCAGTGTGTTTGCCAAAGAGCTGTTTCTCAACCAACTCAACGGCAGGGAGTTCTCTCTCGACAGTCCGGCATTCCTGCTCTTCATCGACAAGCCCAACCCTCCCTCCTGCCAGGACTTCCTCCTCTTGAAAATCAAGAAGAGTCCCCTGCACACCTTGGAGGTGTTTTACGCATTGACCGAGACGGTGATGGAAGTCAAGCCCACCCCCTTTCAGAAAAACGACCAGGCTTACATGGAACGGCTCACCATGCCTCCGATGGCTGGGCAACGAGATGAATTCCACTACACGGGATTCCACAAGACCATCATCGATACCATCCTGAAGCTGCACGGCGGGCAACGGCTCAGCCGGTTGCGCGTCTCGCCCAAAGGGCATCTGTATTTGGTGGACCGCAACGAGGTGGAGGTGAAAATCCAGTCGCTGGGCCGGGCTTTGTACATCCTATTCCTTCGTCATCAGGAAGGCATCGCCCTCACCGAGCTGGGCGACTACCGCGAGGAGCTGATGGACATCTATTCCGTGACCTCCGACTACGGCAACAAAATGCGGTTACAGATCGCGGTGGACAACCTGATCAACTATGTGGGCGACACCATGAATCCATTGATATCGAGAATCAAAAAGTCCTTCACCTTGCTGCTGGGCGACTTGGCGAAGGACTATCTCATTGAGGGTAAGGTAGGCGAGCGGAAGCGGGTCAACCTTGACCGCGCATTGGTGATGGACGAGATGCTTAGGGTTAAGCCATAGCGCCTTGGAGCAGGAAGCTCACATCGGTATTGGGCTCAATCTCAACGGCTTCCTTGCCGTATTGCATCACAATCATCTTCTTACCGCCCTTCAGCGTCATCTTCTCGCCAATGACCCAGAGCGAAGTGGCTTCGCGCAGTCCCACGACAACCATTTGCTGGTTGACGGCCAGGTATTCGTTGATACGGTCCTGGCGGGTCTCGCCGCCATGCTTGATCATCTTGTCGATTTCCGGATGGGGGTCGAGATAATGGGGGTTGATTTGGAAGGGCACGAGGTTAAGGGTCTTGAAGGAGGCGGGTTGCACGATGGGCATGTCGTTGGTGGTGCAGAGGGTTGGGCAGGCCACGTTGCTGCCAGCGCTCCAGCCAATGTAGGGTTTGCCGGCGATGGCTTGCTCGCGGATGGCGTCCATGAGGCCGTAGCGATGCATCTCGGCCACCAAATGGAAGGTGTTGCCGCCGCCCACCACGATGCAGTCGGCTTCTTTCACCGCCTTGACTTTATCGTCGTAGTGGTGTACCGAGGTGAAGTTCTCGAAGCCGAACTTCTCATAGAACACTTTCTGCACACGTGCTTCGTAGGCATCGTAGCTGTCGGGATAGGCTTTTCCCGCGATGTTGACGCCAGCAAAAGGCACAAACACGATTTTGCTGTTTTTGTTGAGGTTTTGTTGCAGGCAGAAAAACTCGATTTGGTTGCATGCCCAGGCAAGGTAGGTCTCACCGAAGTTGGTGGAATTGCTGATTAATAGGAGATTCATATTTTTCTGTTTCTAAAACACGGATGCAAATATAAACAAAAAAACACGAATCTCGTCAAGCGTGGAATAAAACCCTTCTATTTCTTTCCATCCTCCATGGCTTTGAGTCGCAGCATCTCGTCGCGGTACTGGGCGGCAGCGATGAAGTCCATCTCCTTGACGGCCTTTTCCATGTTTTTCTTGGCTTCGAGGATGGCTTTTTGGAGTTCTTTCGCGGTCTTGTAGGTAAGCTGCTCGGCGGCGGCCACCGTAGGACGGCCTTCCTCTTGGGCATAGCTGGCGACACCATGGCGGCCTGTGGCCTCGGACAAAGAGCTGTCGATGGCTTTCACGATGGTCTTGGGCACAATGCCATGAGCCTCGTTGTAGGCAATCTGTTTGGAACGGCGGCGGTTGGTCTCGTCGATAGTCCTTCGCATGGATTCGGTGATGGTGTTGGCATACATAATCACCTTGCTCTCGGCGTTGCGCGCGGCACGTCCGGCAGTCTGCGTCAAGGCACGCTCCGAACGCAAGAAGCCCTCCTTGTCGGCATCGAGGATGGCCACAAGACTCACCTCGGGCAAGTCCAAGCCCTCACGGAGCAAGTTCACTCCCACCAGCACATCGAACTCCCCGGCACGAAGCCCCCGCAAGATCTCCACACGTTCAAGGGTATCCACATCGGAGTGAATATATCTCGCACTGATTTTCAGATTATTAAGATAGAAGTTCAGCTCCTCCGCCATGCGTTTCGTTAAGGTAGTCACCAGCACGCGCTGACCCTTTTCCCTCACTTTTCTGACCTCCTCCAACAAGTCGTCCACCTGGTTGAGGGCGGGACGCACCTCAATCACGGGATCCAGCAGTCCTGTCGGACGGATGAGCTGTTCCACATAGATCCCCTCGCTCTGTTGCAGTTCAAAGTCGTCGGGCGTGGCGCTGACAAAAATCTTTTGTCCGGTAAGTGACTCAAACTCATCAAATTGAAGTGGTCGGTTATCCAAGGCGGAAGGAAGGCGGAACCCATATTCCACCAGCGTCTGCTTGCGGGATCGATCGCCGCCGTGCATTCCCCGGATCTGGGGCACCGTCACATGGCTCTCATCGATGACCGTGATGAAGTCGTCGGGGAAATAGTCCAACAGGCAGAAAGGCCTTGTCCCGGGCTTCCGTCCATCGAAATAGCGAGAGTAGTTCTCGATGCCGGAGCAATAGCCCAGCTCGCGCATCATCTCAATATCGTAATTCACACGGTCTTCCAAGCGCTTGGCTTCCAGGTTCTTGCCAATCTCCCTGAAATAATCCGCCTGCTTGAACAGGTCGTCCTGGATTTCCACCACGGCGGCGTTCAGCTTGTCTTTGGAGGTGACGAAGATGTTGGCCGGGAAGATGGTGAGTTCCGAGATTTCCTCGATGCGGCTGCCTGTGACGGGGTTGAAGCTCTCGATGGCATCGATTTCATCGTCCCAGAAAACGATGCGGTAGGCGATGTCGGCGTAGGCCGGAAACACGTCGAGGGTCTCCCCTTTCATCCGGAACTTGCCTTGCACAAACTCGATCTCGTTGCGGGTATAAAGGGCACTCACCAAGGCCTTGGCCACATCGTCGCGACTGACTTTTTGGCCTTGGGCCACGTAGATGACGTTTTGGCTGAAATCGTCAGGGTTGCCGATACCGTAAAGGCATGACACCGAGGACACTACGATGATGTCGCGTCTTCCCGACATCAGGGAGGTGGTGGTACTCAAACGCAGTTTCTCGATATCGGAATTGATGGAAAGGTCCTTTTCGATATAGGTGTTGGTTTGTGGTATGAAGGCCTCCGGCTGGTAGTAGTCGTAGTACGACACGAAATACTCCACAGCGTTTTCGGGGAAAAACTGCTTGAATTCGCTGTAGAGCTGGGCGGCGAGCGTCTTGTTGTGGCTGAGCACCAGTGCCGGGCGGTTCACCTCGGCCAGCACATTGGCGATGGTAAAGGTCTTTCCCGAGCCAGTGACCCCCAACAGGGTCTGGGCATGGTCGCCACGGCGCAGACCTTCCACCAGCTGGCGTATGGCCTCTGGCTGGTCGCCCGTAGGCTTGAAATCCGACACAAGCTTAAAATCCATGACTACCGTTATAAACCTTTTTCAAGATTGAAATCCATCATCACCGGATAGTGGTCGGAGCCACGATACCGGATCCTTTTGAACGAGGTGGGCACGATGCCTTGGTTTACCCAGGCGTAGTCGATGCGCAACAGCGGCAGTTTTCCGGCGTAGGTGCGCCCGATGCCCTTTCCCGCCATCAAGAAGGCATCTTTGAAACCGTTGCGGGAAAGCTGGTAATAGGTGTATGACAGCGGAGTGTCGTTCATATCGCCACAGAGGATGATTGGACGACCGTCCTGCGGGACATAAGCGAGCATCCGCTGCACCTCAAGGCTGCGCCTTTGGTAAGCATTGATCAGCTTGGAAACCACCGATTTACTATACTCCTGCCGCTCCAGCTTGGTGTTACTGGTATCCGAAAACATGGACAACTCCTCCCGGGTCAGCAGGAAGGAGGTGAGGTGACAGCATATCACATCAAAAGCACCTTTGTCGCCCGCATCAACATGGGCAACCGCGCCATAGAGGTTCTCCTCACCAAAAGGGGATTCATCCTCGACCGCGGTGAGCGGGTATTTTGAAAAGATCACATTTCCACCGAAATGCGACTTGGTGTGGTAATAGAAATAGGGCAAGCCCATCATCTCAGCATATTGCGCAATGCAGTCGGAACGTTTGGTCTTGCTCATGAACTGGACAAACTCTTGCATGCACACCACATCGGGTTTCTTATCCCTCACCATGTTGGCGATTTCGTATGCCACATCCATGGTGGTCTTTGAAGGGTCGCGATAATCCTTGAAACGCATCACGTTGTACGACAGGACCCGCAGCTGCCCCTCCCCTTGGTGTTTCTTGTAGGTGACCGACTTCATCAGTCCAGGCACCGCAATCAGCAAAGCCAATACCGCAATCCATGCCTTTCTCGACCAAAGAAGCAACAAAGCAGTGAATATCAATACATTGTAGATAAAAATCGCCCAAAAGCCCAGTCCAAACAAAGCCGGCCAGGCAAATCTCTCGGGATTGACGAAGCTACTCAGCACACTCGCCGCCATGGCAATCACGCCGATGACGGCCAGCACTGAGAGCAGAAACACCAGCACCCTGCCGAAAAAGCCCCTTCTATTTCTTTCTTTTTTATCTTTTTCCATTATTTTGTAATATTAATAAAGACTCCCTTTCTTTTTCCAAATCAAGAGGATGACCAGTCCCACCAGCATACCGCCGAGGTGGGCGAAATGCGCCACCTGATCGCCCGACGAGAAGATGCCGCTCAGCAATTCGATGGCGGCATAGCCGATGACAAACCATTTCGCCTTGATGGGAATAGCGAAATACAAGTAAATCAACGAATTGGGGAACATCATGCCGAAAGCCAGCAGCAGCCCGTAGATGGCGCCGGAGGCTCCCACGGTGGTCATGTAGTTCAGGTATTCCGACATCGGGAGAATAGATCCTCCCATATTGACCGTCTGATACTGTGAGAGTTTGGTCACATATTCAATATACTGCACCCCTTCTTGAAGCAACCCTGCCCCCAGTCCGCAAAGGATATAAAAGAACAAAAAACGTTTCGGACCCCAGATGTTTTCCAGAGTATTGCCGAACATCCACAAAGCGAACATGTTGAAAAACAGGTGCGCAAAGTTACCGTGCATAAACATATAAGTCAGCAGCTGGTAAGGATGGAAATCAGAGGCCATGAAGAAATGCAGGCCGAGGATGCCGCTCAAATCGATGCCGAAACGCGCGAGCACGATATCCGCCAAAAACATGATGCCGTTGATGATCAACAAGTTCTTGACCACCAAGGGAAGAAACGAAAATCCAGTAGGGCTGTATTGATTCATAGTTTACAGTTTACAGTTAACAGTTTGTAGTTTGGAGTTTTAAGTTTTTAGTTTTAGGTTTAATTCATCGAGGGTAAGGATGGCATAAATCTTTTTGCCATCGGGGGCGACCTCGGCGACGGAGCAGCCGAAGAGCTGGTCGGCCAGGTTCTGCATCTCCATCTCGGTGAGGGCGGTTGAGGCCTTCAAGGCGAGTTGTGAGGACATGGTCTTGGCAATTCCGAGCTTCCTGTCGAGGTTTAAGTCAGTCCGGTTAATCTTATAATTATCAATCATTTTCTCTATCATCTCCACGGCGTTGAATCCGGCCATGTCCGCAGGGGTTCCCTTGATGATGAAGGTGGTGGCGTTGACCTGTTCCAGGTCGAACCCTACCCTTCTCAAATCGGGTAGGATGTCGCGCAGTAGCGAGGCGTCGTTGGCGTTCAGGCTGAAAGGTTCGGGAAACAATTCCTGCTGTGACTGTCCGCTGTCGTTCTCCAGTTCTTTGAGGAACTTCTCGAAGAGGATGCGGCAGTGCGCCAGATGCTGGTCAATCACCAGGATGCCCGACTTCAGGGTGGTGATGATATAGGATTGGTTGAGTTGGATGTAATGGTTTTTTTGGACGGGTTCTTCCTTAGCGGGTTCTTCATAGAGCTGCCTCCAGTCGCCGGGGTCCTGCCGTTTCTCGAAGCTTTGGAATCCTCCGAAGGAGCTCTTGGTGAACTCCCGTTTCTCGCTGAAGGGGTTGTAGCTGGGGTTGAACGGCACTGAGGGTTGCACGATGGGGTTCGACTGTTTCACCACCTCGCCGAAGTCGATACCGAGGTTGGTCGGCTCATCGAAATCGATCATGGGCGAAAGGTTATTTTGACCGATGGCCTTGCGCACCGCGGCGTGGAGAATGGCATAGATCAGCTTGACATCCAGGAAGTTGACCTCTGTTTTTGTAGGATGGATGTTCACGTCGATGTCGGCGGGATCCACTTCGATGTTCAGGAAATAGCCCGGGAAGCTGTCCTTGGGAATCATTTCAAGGAAGGCGTTCTCGATGGCATGATGAAGGTAGGGATGCTTGATGAAGCGTTTGTTGACGAAGAAATACTGTTCGCCGCGGGTCTTTTTGGCGAATTCAGCCTTCACGATGTAGCCGTTAATAGTGACGCGGTCAGTCTCTTGGCGGACGGGCAGCAGCTTTTCGTTGTAGTTGTTGCCGAAGAGTCCCATAATGCGTTGCTTAAGGTTGCCGGGAAAGAGGTGGTAGAGTTCCTTGCCGTCGCTGTTGAGGATGAAGCCCACTTCGGGGTTCATGAGGGCGACGCGGGTGAATTCCTCCACCACGTGGCGCATCTCGGCGTTGGCCGACTTGAGGAAGTTCCTACGCGCCGGGACGTTGAAAAACAGGTTTTTAACGGTGAAGGTGGTACCCACGGCCATGGGAGCCAGGGTCTGTTCCTTGATGACGGAGCCTTCGTTGATGATTTTGACGCCCACCTCGTCTTCCTTGCGGCGGGTCTTTAGTTCCACCTGGGCGATGGCGGCGATGCTGGCGAGGGCTTCCCCTCTAAAGCCCATGGTGCGGATGGAGAACAGGTCCTCCGCCTTGCTGATTTTGGAGGTGGCGTGCCGTTCGAAGCAGAGGCGCGCGTCGGTTTCCGACATTCCGCAGCCGTTGTCGATGACCATGATCATCCCCTTGCCCGCGTCTTTCACGTAGAGGTCGATTTGGGTAGCCCCAGCGTCGAGGGAGTTCTCCATAAGCTCCTTGACAGCGGAGGCGGGGCGTTGGATGACCTCGCCCGCTGCAATCTGGTTGGCCACACTGTCGGGAAGCAGTTTGATCACGTCAATCATCGCAGCGTCAGTTATTTGCCCATCAGTCCGGAAATGATGTTGGTCAGCATCGGGGTGCAGAAGAGGTAGTAGAAGGCCACCGCCACCACGGCGACGATGACGAAGGAGCGCAGCATCTTGACGCGGCGTTCGCTTGGATCCTCCTTCTCCTTTGCAACACCCCATTTCCTGCGCATTTCAAGGCGCAGCTGTTCCTCATGGCTCAGGTTCGACGAGAGTCCCGCCTCGGCTTTTTTCTGCTCCCAGGCCTCCTTTTCGGGGTTGTAGTAGCGGGGAATGTAGTTGTACCCTCTCGGCTTGTGCTTGTAAAAGAATCCCATTTCTTGAACAATTTGAAATAATCGGCAAATATACGCAAATATCACCTATCTTTGCACCGTAAATGAAAGAAAAAAACAACCGTCGGACCTGGATGGCGACCCTGGGCATTTTGCTGGCCGGGGTGCTGCTCTTTGTGCTGAACCTTTTGGTGGGCAGTGTGACCGTCCCGTTCCGTCAGTTTTGGGAGGTGTTGACCGGCGCGGGTGACGCGACGGCACGCACCATCATCCTAGAATACCGTCTGCCTCAGGCGTTTACGGCCTTGTTTGCCGGCATCGGGCTCTCACTTTCAGGCCTGTTGATGCAGACTTTGTTCCGCAACCCTTTGGCCGACCCCTCCATCCTTGGCATCTCCAGCGGCGCCTCTCTGGGCGTGGCTTTGGTGGTGCTGCTCACGGGACAACTCAGCGGCATGGCCGTCAGCACCCTGCCGGGATGGTCCACGGTGGGCGTCACCATCGCCGCCTTCGCGGGGGCCTTCCTGGTGCTGTTGCTCATCCTGGCCCTCAGCTCACGTCTTCAAAGCATGGTCAGCCTCATCCTCGTGGGCATCATGATCGCCTACATCGCCAGCTCGGTCACCGACGTGCTGAAGTTCTTCAGCCAAAAGGAGGACGTCCACACCTTTGTCATCTGGGGTTTCGGCAGTTTCTCCAACGTGGGCAAGCCACAGCTGTGGTATCTTGGCAGCTGCATCCTTGCGGGGGGCTTTGCCGCCTACCTCCTTTCGAAGTCACTGAACCTCTTACTCTTAGGTGAACGATATGCCGAAAACCTTGGTCTCCGCATCCGTCGTGCCAGTCTGTTGGTCATCTTGGTGTCGGGCTTTCTGATGGCGGTCATCACGGCCTTTTGCGGTCCCATCGCCTTCATCGGACTTGCCGTGCCGCACCTCGCGCGGTTCACTTACCATACCAGCGACCATTTCAAGCTGATTCCCGCCACTGCCGTCATCGGCATGGACCTGGCCCTGCTCTGCAACCTCATCGCCCGGCTGCCCGGCTTCGACGGCAACCTGCCCATCAACTCCGTCACCGCCCTCGTCGGCGCCCCCATCGTCATCTATGTCATCTTCCACCGGCAAAAAGTGTTATCGAAATGAACGAAGTGCTGCGAACCAACGGATTAGTGATCGGCTACGAGGGCAAGGCCCTGTTCCCCGCCATGGACGTCGCGCTCAAACAAGGCGACCACGTGGCGCTGATTGGGGCCAACGGCAGCGGAAAGACCACCCTGTTCAAGACCCTTACCGGCCACCTCAAACCGCTGCAAGGCAGCGTCACCCTCTGCGGCAAACCCCTCGAAGACCACTCCGCCAACGAAAGAGCCAAACTCTTCAGCTTGGTGCTCACCGAGAAGCCCGACGACCTCTTCCTGAAAGTCTATGACATCGTCGCCGCAGGACGTTACCCCCATTCGGGATTGATGGCAAGAATCCCCAAACAGGACGAGGAAATGATTCAAGAAAAGCTTCAATTAACAGGTGTCTTACATCTGATTGACAGAGATTTCGTTTCTTTGAGTGATGGCGAAAAACAGAAGGTGATGATTGCCAAGGCCTTGGTGCAGGACACACCTATTATTTATATGGACGAGCCCACCGCCTTCCTCGACTACCCGAGCAAAGTGGAGCTGATGCAACTGATCCGGAAGATCGCCGAGGAGGAGCATAAGACCATCCTTTACAGCTCGCACGACCTGGAACTGATCTTGAAACACTGCCCCCTGCTTTGGGTGGTGGCCAAAGGCAAGCCCCTGACCGTTGGGAGTCCCAAGGAATTGTTAGAACGACACATTATCGAGCATTATTTATCCATCGACAACCTACCCCTATGAAACAACTTCACATCTTATTCAAAACACTGATAATCATTGTATTTATGAGCGCTTGTCAAACCAAGGAACCCGTGGACCTCATCGTGTGCCATGGTAAGGTTTTCACCGTTAACCCCGACTTCAGCATGGCCCAGGCTTTTGCCGTGAAGGACGGGAAGTTTGTGGCCGTGGGCAGCGACGAG
Organism: uncultured Bacteroidia bacterium; assembly: GCA_902783365.1. Classification (GTDB taxonomy): domain Bacteria; phylum Bacteroidota; class Bacteroidia; order Bacteroidales; family F082; genus Limimorpha. The sequence goes on from CACZQL010000138.1 coordinate 19,294, forward strand.
GAGATCCTCGGACGTTACACCGCCTCCGAAACCATTGACGCAGCAGGCAAAAGCGTCTATCCTGGCTTCATGGACGGGCATTGCCATTTCATGGGTTACGGAGAACAACTTGTGCGCTGGGCCGACCTGAAAGGATGCACTTCGTACGACGAAGTCATTGAGCGACTGCGTGTTCACGACAGCCTCCACCCTGCCGAGTGGCTTTTGGGACGGGGATGGGACCAAAACCTGTGGGAAGGTGCCGAGTTCCCCGACAACCAAAAGCTCGCGGAAACGTTTCCCGGCAGGAAAGTCCTGCTGACCCGTGTCGATGGACACGCCGTGCTGGTGTCGAAGGAAGTCCTGGAACAGGCTGGCATTGACAAGGACTACCGGCAAGAGGGCGGGATGGCCTTGGTGAAAGACGGGCGTTGCACGGGCGTTTTACTCGACAACACGGCGGATGTCGCCAAGTCGCTTGTGCCTCCCATGACCCGCGACGAGAAAATCCAAGCCCTCCTAAAGGCGCAGGAAAACTGCTGGGCGGTAGGCCTTAGAAGTGTCACCGATGCCGGCTTAGATATTGAAACCATCACTTTAATTGACAGCTTGCAAAAATCTGGTTTATTGAAGATTCATGTCAATGCAATGATTAATCCAGATGACCCCACCATGGACTATTTCATGAGCAAGGGCGTCATCGACAAGGAAAAACTCACAGTGCGTAGCGTGAAGATTTACGCCGACGGAGCCTTGGGGTCGAGAGGTGCCAAACTGCTGGCCCCCTACTCCGACGCCCCTGAGACCACGGGCTTGATCTTGGAAAGCGACGAGTTCTACCATCATGTCTGCAAAAAAGCCCTTGATGCCGGGTACCAAGTGTGCTGCCATGCCATCGGCGACGGAGGGGTACACCACATCCTTGACATCTATTCCCATTATTTAAAAGGAAAGAACGACCTTCGTTGGCGCATCGAGCACTCACAGGTGGTCGATGAGGCCGACTTTGCAAGGTATGGACAATTATCGGTGATTCCCTCGGTACAGACCACGCATTGCACTTCCGACATGGATTGGGCCGGCGAGCGTCTGGGCCAGGAACGCCTCAAAAACGCCTACGCCTACCAGCGGCTGCTGCAAGAGAACGGCTGGCTCATCAACGGCACCGACTTCCCCATCGAGGACATCAGCCCCCTCTACACCTATTATGCGGCCACCCAGCGAAAGCACCTCAACTATGAGCATCCCGATAAAGGCATTATCCTCGACCCCGCAGCAGAGGGATTCCAGATGGAGAACGCTTTGACACCTGAGCAGGCCCTGCGTTCCATCACCATCTGGGTGGCCCAAGGCTGTTTCCTGGAGCACCGCAAAGGGAGCATCGAGGTGGGCAAAGACGCCGACTACGTCATCCTCGACCGCCCCCTGGAAGGACTATAAACCTGAAACTATACGTTTTTTTCAACTCCTCCCCCATCCAATTCCCTGGATTTCATCAATTTATGACCGAAATAATATTTTAAACAATTTTATTGATGGGTGTAAATTATTCATATATTTGCACCCTAATCAATAAAATCGAGAATTATGAAAAATGACAAGAACCCATTAGGGGATCGAAGTCGTTATCTCAATCCTTACACCGACTTTGGTTTCAAGAAAATTTTTGGAGAAGAGGAATGCAAAGAATTGTTAATCAGCTTTTTGAATTCTGTTATCATTCAAGGCAGCGACCCTATAGTTGAGGTAGCATACCAGCAGGGTGTCACTTTGGAAGAGCGCCCCGAGGCCTCAAACGCCGTGTTTGAGGTCTGCTGCCGGCGGAAGTCAGGCAGCGGTTTATTTCTGTTGATGCAGAATGCCAGCCATCCCTTTGTCAAGGACCGCAGTGTGTTGTTTCTCGCCGACGTCATCCGAAGGATGCCTTTGCCGCGGGCGCCGTGGGACCTTCGGCTGCAAGAGGTCTGTTTGGTGGCTTTCATGAACTATTCGTTTCCTGGGGAGACCGCTGCGGGCGACTATTTCCATGATATCAGGCTCATGGAAGTCAGCGGTGACAGGGTGTTTTACCAGAAGCTCAAACTCATTTACTTGGAGATGCCCCGTTTCGACAAACGTTTGGGGGAGTTGTGGTCCATGCGCGACAAGTGGCTTTATGTGTTGAAGAACCTCCCCTATCTCGCCGAGCCTCCCAAGGCACTTCGCGGCAAGGTCTTCGAGCTCCTTTTCGAGCGGGCCGACATGACCCTTTGCTCGGAGGAAGAACTCCGGGCCTACCGAAGGAGCTTGATGGCCTCCTGGAAATAAATAACCCTTGCGGGATTCACTTTTTTTCCCCAACTTTGCCACCGATTACTAATACCCATGTAGCATGACTTTAGCACTCTTGATCTTCGGATTGTTGACGGGTTCGTTTCTGGCGGCATTGGTGGGACTGATAGGTGCCAGGAGGAGGATTGGTTTCGGCTGGACTTTCTTTTTGTCGGTCATTTTCACCCCGCTTATCGGACTGATTATTTGTTTGTTATCCGAAAAACTCCCCAATGGTGAGCGCAAGTGGGGGTGTTTGGGAAGTATCCTGGCCATCATCACCATCGTCCTGCTCGCTGTGCTGGCGTTATTAGTCATTGGGGCGGCAGCCTAGAGGTGAAGCCATCTCATCAGCGGCTTACCACCACCTTACTATAAACGCCTTCCCCGCATACGAAATAGACGCCCTCCGGCCACGCGCGCAAATCCACCTGATGGATGCCCGGAGTGAGTCTTTCATCCATATAGACCTTGCCCAGCATATCCATCACCTGCACCCTGGTGGTTTCTTCCAACTCGATGCTAAACAGCCCGATGGCCGGATTGGGAAACACTTTGAACGAGCGGGCGTCAGGATGGACTGCCACGCCGGTGGGAGCGGTCTCGCCTTTGAAGAAACGTGTGATTTCAGTGAGATACCCGATGTCGTATTGGTCCTCGCTGTGATACCAGGTGTGGTTTCCCCCGATCACCTTGAGGTGTTGCAGGTCGGTGCCGCAGTCGTAGGTATAGCGCACGAAACGCAGTCCGTCGTTATGCAGGTCGGGAAGGGTGTCGATTTGAGGATCGCCGGTACATCCATTGGCGTTTTTCCAGTAGTTCAGGGTGTTCTCGACACTCAGACCCAGCTGACCGCCAAAGTATTGCGAACCGCCATCGTAGCCCACCACAGGGTCGTTGGTGCCGTGGATATGGAGCATCCTCACGGGAGCCACGGCGGTATGGTTGGCCATGTAGGAGGTGATGAGACCGCTGACCGGGGCGCAGGCGGCGATGCGGTCGCCGTGTTCGATGGCCATGCGGTGGGTCATGAAGCCTCCCATTGAGAAGCCTGTGAAAAACACGCTGTCCTGATTGATTTGGCAGGGCGTCGTCAACGAGTCGAGCAAGGCCATGAGGAAGCCGGAATCGTTGGTGGTGCTGGCGGTCATGCCGGCGTTCCACATGGTGCCGTAGCCTTCGTTGAGGGCTTGAGGCACCACGACGACCCAACCCAGCTGGTCGGCGACCCGCTGAAAGTGGAATTCGTTGTCGAGGCGGGTGATGTTGTCGCCCAGTCCGTGCAGGAAAAACAGCACGGGAACCTCATGGTCGTATTGGGCGGGGGTCCTGACCAGGTATTGCCGTTGGACATTCTGCCATTCGAAGGTTTGGATTTGGGCGAAGGCGCGGCTTCCGCCCGTAAGCATGAGAAGTGTCAAAAGCAGTTTGACAGAAAGATGGTTTTTCATCGTTGACAAGGTTTTATTCGGTGCAAAGGTAACAATTATTTGAATAAGTAGGTCAGGAGTACGATATCCTCCGTACAAACTGAAAAAAGATGATAGCCAACATGAAAGCACCTGGCTATTAGACACTTACATATATACACATCTCTTCCATTTCAACAAAAACAAATTTTTTAGGATAAGGTTGTGATAATTATTTTAACCTTTGCTGGCTCTTTTTACGAGCAGTTTATTCGGTCAGACATAAGGCGACAAATTATTCCTTGGTGGAGCAACTGCCTCGCTGGGCACAATGAAATTGTCCGTTACCAATGGAACTCAATCAGTTAATTCGAGACAACCCATGTGCTCGTTATTGGGCTTCCAGGCAGAACTGGGCCGATCCTACAACAGAAATAACACCTATACTGCTTCGCTCAATCCATTCGTTGCCTACTATATAAAGATTACGGATAGGTTCTATTACACGCCAGAAGTAGGATTAAGCCTTTCTCTCGGCAAAACAGAGATGGAAGAATCGGCAACACAGTCAACGAGTTACAAAGAGTACGGAATTGGTGCATACGGCAATCTATGCGCATTTGAGGTAAAAGCCACCGATAAATTGTCGTTCGGCTTCAGCTTGGCCAGCTTGGAATACCAACACTTGAAAATGCCAGCTGCTCTGAACGGCTTGGATGTTGTAGGAAACCAAATTGGTTTTTACGTGAATAAGATGACTATCTTCTGCTATTATTATTTTTAAGCTAAGTAGTCTTCAATCACTATACGGAGCCGCACTGGGAAGCGTGGCTCCATTTTTTGTGCCGGCAGGCTGTTGCGGGCGGGATAAACAAGATGTGAAGCCCGAAGGGCTGAACACCGCTAAGGGCGGGAACTGATCAGGTGGGTGACATCTGGCCAGGGTGCGGTAGCGCGCAAAGGATTGGAGGGCTTAGTGGTTTGTGGAATGGAACGAAGGGTCGGCGGCGACGGCAGGAGCCGTCGTCCCGAAGTGAAATGGGACAAACCACCGAAGCGAAGCGGAGCCCCGGAAAGCCCGACCGCCGGCGGCCTATGAGACACTTCTACCCTATTGACGTTGCTTGACTAACAGCGTGACATTTCTTCTCAACGACACACTTCACAGGCCGCCGGGGGACGCGCCCAATGGGAAACGAATACTAAAAGGAAAGTGATGACAGATATTATTTCTGCAACAATTCCTTTAGAACGGCAACACGCTTCTTAAATGTCTCAATGTTATTGATGTCGTCTTGGGTAAGGCCTTTGATGTTCTCGTTGCAATTGGAGCAGAACTTGCGGTCTGGTTCGTTTTTATGGCCAAGGACGGCGTTGGCTCCAAGCAATTGAGCCTTTTCGGAAATCTCATCCAAAGCTTCGTCATACAGCTCTTCCATGTGCTTTCTGTAGGTGTTGGAACGACCCCCAAAAATGTCGGTAAAACCAGCGGCGAGGTCGGACAGGAAGCCCGTACCGGCTACCAGATGGGATGACACTACTCCGTGGTAGGCAACGGCTTTCCCATTGTCGATATGATTTGTGGTAGTAATGAAAAGACGTTTCATAATGCGTGTGTGGATTAGTTAGTTTGGCAAAAGTAGGAAAAATGATGGTTTAACACAATATCATGAAACATTCGGGCTTGTTTTGCTACTAATAGGTAAAAAATATTTGGGGGAATCAAAAAATGATGTACCTTTGCTGTCGGAATTTTTTGATATAAAACCGACAAAATAAGACTGAAAACATGACGGAATCTATTGATGATAAAATACTTAAGTCGATTAAGAAACGCGGAAGGGGTTCTGTGTTCTCAACGGAGGAATACGCCCATTACGGTGAACCCAATGCGGTGCAGAAGGCACTGAGCCGTATGGCGAGGAAAGGAGTGCTGCTGCATGTGTGTCACGGCATCTATTGCTACCCTCAGATCGACAAGGAATTGGGGCTGGGGATGCTCTATCCTTCGTATGAAGACATCGCACGGGTGATTGCCAGGCGTGACAAAGTGAGGATCTTCCCTGCGGGCGCGCTGGCACAGAACATGTTGGGCTTGTCAACGCAAGTGCCTATGAACGTGGTGTATCTGACCGACGGCAGCAACCGTAAGGTGAACATCAAGAACGGACGCGGCATCTTGTTCCGCCATGTATCGCCGAAGAAACTGGCGTTTAACGACAAGCTGGCCATGCTCATCACCACTGCTTTGAGAGATATAGGCGAAAAGGATGTGACCGATGAACAGAGGGAGCAGCTGAAGAAAGTGCTTGAACAACATCCCGAACCGTTTTCGACCCATGACTTGAAACTGATGCCACTTTGGATTAGGAACCTGATAAACGATCTCTATGAACAACTACATACAACTCACTGAAGCGCAGAAGCAGACTGTGCTGACGCAATGCAAGAACCTGATGGGCCTGCCTGAGCAGGCCGTTGAGAAGGATTACTGGGTGACAGTAATGCTTCAACTGATATTCGATTCGGAACTGAGCGAGCACATCATTTTCAAGGGTGGCACCTCGCTAAGCAAGAACGGCAATCTGATAGAGCGCTTTTCGGAAGACATCGACCTGGCAGTGAACCACGAGTATTTCGGCTTGAACGACGAGCCTACCAAAAAGCAGCTGAAGAAGTTGAGGAAGTCGTCGTCGCTGTTTGTGAGAGAGGCACTGGCCAATGCCATTGCCAGCCAGATAGAACGGTATGGATTGAAGGATCAGCTGACCATCACGGTGGAGCCTGACGGCGAGGGCGACAGCACCTATCCAGAGCCTCGACACATCTACGTTCAGTATCAATCGGTGTTGCCCACGTTCCTCGATTACATCAAGCCCATGATTGTGCTGGAAGTGGGCGCGCGGTCGCTCATGGAGCCAAGCGTTGCGCTGCAAGTGAGGTCAATCATTGAAGACACATTGCCGCAAATCAATACCGACGTGGTTCAGGTGAAGGCGACAACCGCCGCTCCACAGAAGACTTTTCTGGAGAAGGCGTTTCTGCTGCACGAGCTGTTTTCGGTTGAACACGACGCGCTTCCGGCCAACCGCAGGTCGAGGCATCTGTATGACCTCAATAGGATGATGGATCGATACTTTGCGGTTGCCGCCGTGAATGACGATGCGCTATGGGAGCATATCCGTCACCATAGGGAGCGTTTCACCTCCATCCTTGGGGTTGATTATTCGGGCGACATCCGCGACCGCATCTGCCTTGTTCCGCCAGAGCGGCACATCGACGATTGGCGGAAGGACTACCAGTATATGTGCGACTCAATGATTTACGGCGAGAAGCCGACCTTTGCTGAGTTGATTGACAGCATGAGGGAACTGGAACGGCGGTTCAGGGATAGGAAGTAGTATTCCACCATTTCTTGTTGTTATGTGTTGCCACCGGCAGGGCTGTTGCGGGCGGGGCTGGCGGTATCGGCTGCGGAATGGAGCGGAGTGGCGTTTTTGACGGGTGGGAAAACGGACGACCAAAGGGAGGTCGTGTGCGGCTGGAAAAACGCCGTGGAGCAAGCGGAGCCCCGGAAAGCCCGACCCCGACGGCCAACGGGGCACCACTACCCTACCGGCTAAACCGCCATGGCCGTTGGGGATGCGCCCAAAAGAAAAAAAACAGTTTACACTGAATTACTCCTATTGGCTACGGCCTTTAAAACAAAATATGATTATTTTTGTCACGGCAGAAGACATTACACAATGGGCATTATCAAGTATAAACGAGCAAAAAACGACAACGATGAAATCGTAAACATTGAGGAAGTCTCTCTTGAAATGAGGAAATCAACCAGGTTCACCTGCATTTCATGTGGGCAGGAGTTGTCAGCCGTTTTGGGCAGCAAGAACCAGCATCACTTCAGGCACAAAACCGAAGTGGATTGCAACCTTGAGACCTATCTTCATAAAATGGGCAAATACGCGTTTGTAAAAACCTATAAAGAATGCCTTTCCCAAGGGAAGCCCTTCACCATCACCCTCAACCGAAAGATCTCTTGCCAAAAAGAATCAACTTGTACAGTAAAGCCCTTTCTCAATCGTTGGGAAGAGTGCTGTGATTACAGGCCAGAAACCTTTGACTTGACCCGGTATTACGATTCAGTCGCAGAGGAACAAAGCATCGGATCTTTTGTTGCGGATATCCTATTGACGAGCAGCAAAGGTTATCCTCCAACCCTTGTCGAAATCAAGGTCTCGCATCCATGTGAAGAGGCCAAGATACTATCGGGCTATAGAATCATAGAAATAGGGCTTACTAAAGAAGAGGACTTGGATCTGATTGCGTCGTGTCGATTAGTCGATCCCGTTGGTAACAACACCTATATGGAAACCATCAGGCAAGAATCAAGGAGGAAAAAGAATGACGAGGAACCCACTGTAAGGTGCTACAATTTTCGCGAAGCCCCAAAAGAACTATTTGACTTTCACAAGATATACCAATTCGGAATATATAGGAATAATCCATCACGCTTTTGCCTGAACGAAACGGTCTCATGCGGAGATAAAGAGAAACTGATAGACCGACATAGAAGAAGGAACCAACTGCTTTATGAAATCCTGTTTTATAACGAGAATTGGGGGCCGGGCAGGTTTATTTTTGGTGTGGCAAGGGCATACGAGAAGGGGTTCAAGATAAAGAACTGTTTCTTGTGCAGATACCATGCCTATAACGAAAATCGGCTGACACCTGAAGAGGACAAACCAATTTTCTGCAAATTGTATAAGAAACTGCAAACCAAGCCCCAATGTCATTCCACACAGGCCATTGAGTGTAGTGCTTACGTTCCCGACAAAAGAGCATACGCAAACTATCTGCTGTACGCAGGTGGTTATGAGGAAATAGTATATTGAGCCATCTCAATGTAACAACCTGCACAGTTGAGACGCGTGGTTTCAACCGTTTTTGACAAAAATGTTAGCCGAAAACTTGTTTACTATGGAATAATTATCTATTTTTGCACTTGAAAAATCGACAAAATTTCAAAGGTGTAATGAATAACGAGCATCCCGTAAAAGATGGTGAAACCTTAAGAAGGCGCATCAAGCTGTTGACTGAAGACAGTGTGCTGTTTCGTTCAGACTTTCCTGAATACCACTCCGAGTTTGTAGGGGAAACGCTGGCTGAACTGACCAAGGAAGGAATCTTGGTGAAGCTGGCCCAAGGCATCTATGCCAAACCGAGAACAAGCCGATTCGGGGTGGTGCTGCCTTCGGTTGAAAAAATCGTACAGGCTATTGCCGTCAGGGACCATGCCGAGGTGCTGCCATCAGGCATGACCGCCTTGAACGCACTTGGGCTATCGACACAGGTGCCTATGAACTACACTTATCTGACAACCGGCAGTGAACGCGTCATCAAACTTGGCAACCGCCAGGTGACGCTGAAACGCGGCGTGCCCAAGAACTTCTGTTATGGCACGAAGCTCATCGCCCTGCTGGTGCAGGCCCTGAGGACATTGAAACAGGAAAACGTAGGTCAAGAGGAACTTCAAACGATACGGGCCTTAATTGCGGCCGAGCCTGACAGGGAAACCTTGGCTAAGGATGTTGACATGATGCCTGCTTGGATGAAACGGATTGTTAAACCAATGCTAAAAACAAAAGAAGAATGAGTAAACTATGGCTTAATAACAACCTGACTGACCGTCTGGCCATGCTACAAAAGAGCGAGGCAGACCATCCCGGCATCAACCAGGTGGCAATAGAAAAGGATTGGTGGGTGACTGTCACATTGAAGGCTTTGTTCCAGACGGATTGCCGTGATTTCCTACTATTTAAGGGCGGCACTTCACTTTCAAAGGGATTCAGCATCATCGAACGTTTTTCGGAAGACATTGACTTGGCCATCAGCCACTCATTCTTCGGCATAGAAAAAACAAACAAGAACCAGCGCGACAAACTGAGAAAGATCGCACGGAAGTACATCCACGAAGAGCTTTCCTCACAGCTTGACGCACAATTCAAAGAAATGGGGATTAATGGGTATAGGATTGAGAATGTTACACATGTGAAAAACAGAGACGGAGAAATGGAGCCTATTGATTCGGACAAGGACCCTACGGTGATCCTGGTTCATTACCCTTCGATTGTAGAGGAAACCATCAGCTATATACCACCCCGAGTGAAAATCGAGATCAGTTGCCTCTCGATGTATGGGGCTAAAAAAGAAAAATACAAAAACGCTTTTTGAAAAACGCTGAAAATTAACGAATTATAAAAACGCAGTAAAAAATGAAAAGTACAATTCCTGTTAATTCGCTATAATTTCGCTATAATTTTTGAGGGGAATTGGTATAACTTTGGAGCAACTAATTATAACTATGGGCGGCGAGGATGGGAAAAACCGCTTGGAAACGGCTGAAAAAACGCCGAAAACATAGTAAAAACAAAGGATTTGGAC
>CACZQL010000139.1 GCA_902783365.1 uncultured Bacteroidia bacterium
ATGTTGCGGAAGATGCTGCTGCCGTCCTCGCTGCTCATCTTCTCGCGGTTGGCGTCTTCGAGGTCGGCCAGCGCCTCGTCAATCAATTCACCGATGTTGGAGGCGTTACGGTGCTCGTAGAGGAAGTCGAACGAACTCTTTTCGGGTACCACAAAACGCTCGTGGCGCATGGCGCGCTCAGCGCGTTCCACCTCACCCTCGTATTTAATAAGGTAGTCGTTTAACTTCGATTTATAGACATCGCTCACATATTTCAGAAACAGCATGGTAAGGATGTAGTCCTTGTATTGGCTTGGGTCGATGACGCCGCGAAAGGTGTCACAAGCCTTCCAAACGGTGCGGTTGATGTCGTCTTGGGTGATTTTCCTAGTTTCCATATTTATTTGTTTAATTTATTCATTATGAGTTGGTTGGTAATTAGTTGCCGTTTTTCGGCAATGGCCAGGTAAAGCTCTTTTTCCCTGGTTTGAAGCTTTGCCAATTCCACAATCTTACGTTGTGTGTCTATATTTGGAACGGGGACTTCGAAGTCTTCAATGACTTGTTTGTGGATGAGCGGCGTGCCGGTGTCCACTTGTTGCGCTTTCATCGCCGCCATCACGCTAGGTTGATTCAAATACCAGCAAAGGTAATCGGGGAGGATGTCTTTTGAGGCAAGGCGTATAATATATAAGGTGGTGGAGGCGATGGCTGGAATGTACAAAATTAATTTTTATCCAATTATCCTTCCAACTCCTCCCTTACGATCTCCCAAAACATCGTCATTCCCACTTCCAAAATATCATCTGGGAAGTCGAACTCGGGGTTGTGAAGCGCTGGTTGCTCCAGTCCTGAACCCAATCCAAAGAACCCGATTGGGCAAACGCTTCCGAACCTACCGAAATCTTCCGACCAGCGGAAAGGCTCCTCTAAATGCCCAAGGTCCAGCTCCAGGTTTCGGGCGGCTTGTTCGATGATGCGAACACAGTAGGGGTCGCTGTTGGTGGCGGCGAAGGCTTCGTGTTCAGAGAAGCTGAAGTCGAAAAGATAGTTCTTGGCCTTGGCGTGGCACAGGTCGATGATTTGAGTGGCCATGGTGTCGAGGTTGCGGTCGTCGTAGCTGCGGAGGGTGAGCCATATCTCGGCGTGTCCGGGAGCCACGCCGAAGGTCTCTTCGCCCAGCACGGCGTGGGTGATGACGAAGGTTGTCAGGGGTTTCACCGACTTCAGCTGATCACGCTTCTTCTCTAACGAGTGGATGAGCTGTGCCAGCAGTTCCGACGGGCTGTGGCCCGTCTCGGGCTGGGAGGCGTGGGCGGTGCGTCCGTCGAAAACGAGTTTCAGACCGAAAGAGGCTGCCGCGAAACAGCCCTCGCGTACCATCACCTTTCCCTTCGCGACGCCAGGCAGGTTGTGCAGCCCGTAAGCCAGGTCGGGCTTGATGCGCTCAAACCGAGGGTCTTCCAAGATGGCTTTCGCCCCTTGGCCCGTCTCCTCGGCAGGTTGGAACAGCAGTACCACCTCTCCGTGGTCGGGACGTTGCTCCCCCAGCCATTGCGCCAGTCCGCAGAGGATGGTGGCGTGACCGTCGTGGCCGCATTTGTGCGACACGCCCTCGTTTTCAGACCGGTAGGCGAGCTCGTTCGGCTCAGGGATGTGCAACGCGTCGATGTCCCCACGGATCATCACCCGTTTCCCGTCTTCCGTTCCCCGATAGACCGCCGCCAACCCATAGCCGCCGATCTTCTCGATGAGCAGGTCTGGCTGGGTTTGCCGCACCCATTCGTTCAAAATCTTGTTGGTCAATACCTCCTTGCCCGATAACTCGGGATGTGCGTGGAGAATATGTCGTAGTTCAATCAGGTCTTGCATGAGCATAGAATTTGTGCAAAGATACACAAAAATCTATCGCTCCAGCAGATTCATGGCATTGAAAATGGCGCGGTGGCTTTCGCTGAGGTTGTCGCGCATGGAGAGGAAGAGGGAGATTTTGTCCACCCGGCCTTCATGGGCGAACAGATTGGGGTCGTAGCGCCACACCTGGATGTGGACGGGCAGGTACCTGTCGTCGATCGAGAAGTCGCGGAGCCGTTTGTAGTCGTCCCTGCTGATGGCCACATGCCTGTAGCCGTCTGACTGGACTTTGGAGTAGGCCGAGAGGGCGCTGGCGCCAGCCATGACCGCCCCTTCTGGCACGGAGTCGGCATAGATGACTTTCGTCACTGGCGACTTCATCATCTGCAAGGAGTTTTTGAGCAGGATGTTTTTGTCCTCCTCGAAATAAATGGTCTTTCTGTGGTTGCCCACCACCTCGCAGAGGCTGGCTTTTTTTAGGGTGTCAACGGCGCGGCAAACGGTGGGGTAGGGCATCCCCGTGCCTTTCTCCAGCATCTCGTAGGAGAGCTCGTTGTTGCTGTGGAGGAAGTAATAGAGCAGCAACTCCTGCGCCGAAGGGGAGATGGTGTCGGGAATGGTCAGGGAGGCGGAAATCTTATCGCACAGAATCATTAGGAAAGGCATGAAAATCTGTGTGTTGGGGATGATGTAGTTGATGCCTTGCAAGGAGAGCCGGCTCCTGTGGTACGCGGGAAGGGTGCGAAAGACAAATACGATCGGTACCTTGGTGATGAGGTCGAACAAGGTCTGGTGCTTCTTGTATAGCCCCGGCGAGAGCGGGTCGTCACCCGTGAACTCCACCAGCAGCATGGGCTGTTCCAAAATCACGCCGTGGTAGAAATTGTACAGCTCCTGGAGGTATGCGGGAAATTTCCTCAGATCCATCTTGTTGTAGGGGACGACCGAAAGGTCGATGCCCACCGCTGTTTTGAAATACTTGATAAGCCTGTTCATGATTCATTATGATTTGATTGTTATTGCGTGGCAAAAATATAAAAAACATTTCTATCTGCAAGAAAATTCTATTATTTATATGAAAAAAATGTTGTTTTTTGAGAAATGATAATTATCAATATTGATGCTATTCAATGTTATAGATAGACAAAAAAAGATATATTATAAATGTAAATTTCTAAATATGAATCATTTTATGTTGCTGGAAAACGGAAATCTTGTATCTTTGCGGCGACTATTCACGAATACATCATGGCTACTGTTTTATACCCGCTGAAATTCAAGCCCATCTTCAAGGAAAAGATCTGGGGAAGCCGCAAGATCAAGGAGGAGCTGGGCTTGGACTACGGCAACCTGCCCAATTGCGGCGAGGTGTGGCTGCTCTCAGGACTTTGGGAGGAGCAGAGCGAGGTGCTCAACGGCGACTTCGCGGGCGACGAGATCAACGACCTGGTGGAGACCTTCATGGGCGACCTCGTGGGCGAGGGCGTGTTCGACCGCTTCGGCGAGCAGTTTCCCCTCCTTATTAAGATTATCGACGCCAACGACTGGCTCTCGGTGCAGGTGCATCCCGACGACGAGCTGGCCGAGAAACGCGAGCTGGGCAACGGCAAGACCGAGATGTGGTATGTGATGCGGGCCGATCCCGGCGCGGAACTCGTCGCCGGATTCAACTGCGAGATGAACCGCATGAAGTACATCCGCATCATGAAGGACAACGCCATCGAGTCGGTGCTGAACCGCGAGAAAGTGCGCCAAGGCGACGTGTTCTACCTCCCCGCAGGCCGCGTCCACGCCCTCGGACCCGACATCATGGTGGCTGAGATCCAGCAAACCAGCGACACCACCTACCGAATCTACGACTGGGACCGCATCGACCTCGCCGGCATGAAACGCGAGTTGCACGTGGCCCAAGCCCTCGATGCTATCGACTTCGACCCCGTAGCGCACTACAAGACCCCCTATGAGGATGCCCTCAACAAAACCGTCCCCGTCATCGACTCCCCTTATTTCACCACCAACCTCCTGCACCTCAGCGGCGAAATGGCCAAGGACTACTCCGAACTCGACTCCTTCGTGCTGCTGATGCCCGTCGAAGGAAAATTCTCGCTGGAATGGGAAAATGGCTCGATATTTGTAAAAGCCGGGGAGGTCGTTTTGATCCCCAATGTGATCGAAAAGGTCAACATCAAAGCCCCAGAAGGCTGTAAACTCCTTGAATGTTACATTAATTAAGAATTAATAATTTATAATTTAGAGAAAACTATGAAGAAGCTTTTCACTCTTTTGTTCGCTGTGCTGGTCATGGGTGGCCTGCACGCTCAGCAGAAATCGGATTTGCCCAACGTCACCATCAAGGACCTGCAAGGCAAAGATGTCAACATCGCCAAACTCTCCAACAACGGCAAACCCTTCGTGCTCACCTTCTGGGCCACTTGGTGCGGCCCTTGCATCAAGGAACACAACGCTTTGGACGAGGTGTATCAGGACTGGCAGGATGAGACCGGCGTGAAGATCTACTCCGTTTCCATCGACGACTCCCGCTCCACCGCCAAGGTGAAACCCTTTGTCGAAGGCAAAGGCTGGGATTTCGAGGTCCTCTTGGATGTCAACAAAGACCTGGCGCGCGCCATGAATGTCAGCAACCCGCCTTATACCTTCCTCTTCGACGGCAAAGGCAAACTGGTGTATCAACACTCAGGCTATATCGAAGGCGCCGAAGACGACCTCTATGAGGAGATTCTGAAATTGAAGAAGTAAGACTATATGAGAAGGATATTACTACCTTTATTAATAATGGGCGTGCTGTCTCTGCATGCCCAATCTTTTGTTGATAACGCCCAAATCAACGGCAGCTTCCAAACCGACGCACAGTATTACCGTTTGGATCCAGGCATCGATATTCTCGATTTGAATGGCAAAAAATTGGGTGTCAATGGGTTCGGGAAGATTGGTTACACGTATGGCAACTTCTCGGCTGGCATGCGTTTCGAGGCTTTCTTGCCCGAGATGAATGGCTTCCGTAGCGAGTTGAATGGCGTAGGTTTGGCCAATTTTTTTGCCTCCTACGACAATGGTTTCATCGGTGTCACCGTGGGCGACATCTATGACCAGTTTGGCAGCGGCCTCGTGTTCCGCACCTACGAGGAATGGTCGCTCGGCATGGATAACTCACTCCGTGGCATCCGTACCGTCATCCGCCCCACCCAGGGTGTCACCCTCAAGGGGGTGTATGGCCGCCAACGTTATTTCTGGGCACCTTATCTTGAACGCGACTTCTCCAATGACGACTATCGGGGCATCGTTCGTGGCGTGGACGCCGACTGGGACCTCAACCAAAGCATCGCTTCCATGAATGATTCCGAGTTCAAGATGACGATGGGTGCCTCCTTCGTGAGCAAGAAACAGGCTGATCAAAGCATGTTCTATACCATCCCCGAGAACGTGAGTGCCGCCGCCGGTCGTATCAGCCTGGGCTACGGACGCTTCTCGTTCAGTACCGAATACGCCTACAAGATCAATGACCCCTCGGCCATCAATAACTTTATCTACAAAGAAGGACAATCCCTGCTTTCGTCACTGTCGTATTCCCAAAAGGGATTAGGCATTGTGCTGCAAGTGAAACGCACCGACAACATGAGCTTCAAGTCGATGTACACTGGCAAACAAAACGACCTTGACATCAACTTCATCCCACCTATTAATTATACGCACACGCACAGCCTGCCTTCCATGTACACCTATTCGACCCAGCCTAACGGCGAGATGGCGGCCCAGTTCCAAGTGAACTACACCATCCCGAAAGGCACCGCCTTGGGTGGCAAGTACGGAACCAAGCTCGCTTTCAACATCAGCCAGGTGAACGACATCGTGCGCGACTCCGTGCCTTTTGGCAACAGCATGGCCCTCCAACAGGCCGGCTCCTTGGGCTACTCCTCCAAGTTCTTCGCCATCAGCGACCACCGCTTCTTCCGCGACATCAACTTCGAGATTGACAAGAAAATCAGCAAGGACTGGCATCTCACCGCGCAATATATCAACCTGTATTACGACATCGAGACCATCGAAGGCCACGTTGGGGCGCCGGTGGTGCAGGCCAACATCGGGTTCCTTGATGTGACTTACAAGATTAACAAGCGGCAGAGCATTCGCTTTGAGCTGCAAGGCCTGTGGGAGAAAGAGGTCCACAAAGGCTACTTCGTAGATGAAAGCGAGAAGAAAGACTTTCAGAAACGTGGCGACTGGGCTTTCGCCTTGGTGGAATACACCATCACCCCGCACTGGTCGTTCTCGTTGGCCGACAAATGGAATTATGGCAACCCCGTGGAGGAGTATCGCGACCATTACTTTACAGGCACAGTCAGTTACCTTCACGATGCCACCCGCGTCATGTTGAGCGCCGGTCGCCAAAGCGAAGGCGTGGTGTGTGTGGGCGGCGTGTGCCGTACCGTCCCCGCTTCTTCCGGTGTCACCCTTACGGTCTCAACAAGTTTCTAAACAAATCAAATCCAAATTGATAGTATGAAAAACATTATAAGACTATTGTTCGTGTCGCTGGCCGTCATGTTCGGAATGACCGCTTGTGACGTCTTGGAAGAGCCCTATCTTGAAGGTGCCGAAAATGAAAACCGAATATTAGAATTCTGTGTGGGCGAGGTCAGTGGTGAGATTGACGATGATAGCAAGACCATCGTGCTTGATTTCCCGGGTGGCACCGACGTGAGTCACATGACACCCTTCATCGTGGTTTCCACCTATGCCACGGTAGCACCAGCCTCGGGCGTGCCACAGGATTTCACCGAACCGGTGTATTATACCGTGACCGCCTTCAATGGCAGCACTGTTCAATACCGTGTGGACGCCGTGGTGCATGACACCGACAATGAGAAAAGCATCCTTTCTTTCAAGATTGAAGACCCCGATTGCGAAGGGGTTATCAACGAGTTTGGCAAGACTGTGACCTTGCATTTGCCAGAGAACACCGATGTCACGCATCTGGTGCCTGTCATTGAGGTTTCGGAAGGCGCTACCGTGGAGCCTGCCTCGGGTGTTGCCCAGAATTTCACGCAACCTGTAACCTACACGGTGACTGCCCAAAACGGCACCACTGCCGCATACGAGGTGACCGCTATTGTGCTGGGCGGATCGTTCGAGCCTTCGGGTAAGGTTGTGTTGATCAAGGATTTCACAGGCGCGCGCTGTGTGAACTGCCCGGCAGCCGCTGAAGCTGTCCACCAGTTGCAGCACACCTTGGGCGAAGACCGCGTCCTCGTCATGAGCGTCCATGCGGGTTACTTGGCCACCCCCGTGGGCCAGTTCCCCAACTTCCTCACCGAAGAGGGCACCATTTGGTACAACAACAACCTCTCCAACCCGCTGTTTAGCGTGGACCATGTGGCCTTGACCGAAGGTAACACCTTGTATGTGGACCAGGTGGACGCCCCTGTGATCGCCGCCTTGGGGGAGGAACAGTCGTTCGAAATCATTATCTCCAACAGCTACGACGAGGCTTCGCGCACCCTGAACACCACTTCGAGAGTGATCTCCTTGTCCGATTTCTTGGGCGAGTTCTATGTGACGGTGTGTTTGGTGGAGGACAACATTGTGGGTTGGCAGACCATGCCGGGAAGTGTGGCGCAAGATTATGTGTTCCATGATGTGTTCCGTGGCACCTTGAATGGCGCTGATGGCGCTTCGTTTGACGAGGATGGCGCAATCAGTACCGACCAGGAAAAAAGCTTCAATTATTCCATTGAGCTTGATGCCGATTACGATGCCGACAATTGCTACATCCTGACTTACATCTACGATAAGAGTTTGAACGGGATGATCTTCCAATCCTCCATGAAGAAGATTCATTAATCCTCGTAGGGGCGGACCTATGTGTCCGCCCCTTATCCATTATTGGGCGGACACGCAGGTCCGCCTTTTTAATTATTGGGCGGACACATAGGTCCGCCATTATTATTTGGGGCGGACACACAGGTCCGCCTTTATTATTTTGGGCGGACACATAGGTCCGCCCCTACGGATCAAAATGAATGGAAATAAACCTTGACACGGTCGAAACGCCGTGCCTTGAGGTCTTCGGGCGTGATGAGGAAACAAATCATCCCGCAATCGTATAACACCAAGCCCCAGTCTTCATTCTCCTCGATCTGAAGGAGGTTGAGGTATTCGGGGTACAGCTCCTCGATTTCGTCGTAATAGGGCTTGCCCAAGAGTTTGTAGTCGGGGCTCTTCACGCCGGCCAGCTCGAAGGTGATTTTCTCGGCGGGGAGATAGGCGGGTGAGCCGTCGCTGTTGACAATCTCATGCTCGGTGAGGTTCTCGTCTTCGGGGCAATAAATCACTCGATAAGCTTCGGGCGCCCATTCGCCCATGCCGTTGTGCCACTCGTCATCGACAAACACCTCGCCCTCTTCAAAGGCTTCGTCTTCTTCAGTTTCGTCATCGAAAACCTCCTCGTCGTCTTCTCCGAAATCCGCTTCCTCGTCACGGTCGAGGGCATGGACATACTCGTCGATGGCGGCGAAGAAATAGAGCATCCCCGTGTGGGGCAGGAGATTCTCCGGGTCGAAAGGCGCCAGGTCGGCGCAACGGATTTGGCAGACCAATGGAAGCGGGTCGTTGTCGCCGTCATCGTAGGGGACGAAAGGATACTCCACCCCTTCGGGCAGGTTGGCGGCTCCCCACCACTTGCTTTGGCCGAAAAGGTCGTCGTCAGTCTTGCTGAGGTTGATTTTGATGGATTTCATGATGCTTGATTCTTTTTTTTTATGGGTACTTGTTTGATTTTCAATTGCAAATATAGCGATTATTTGAAATAAAACTTATCTTTGCAGAAACAAAATGCATCAAAGTCAAAAAAACTAAATCAAAAAAATTACATGCTATGGAACAACAACTCGTAATCGTCCGCACCGACGAATTTCAATATGGCGATTCCTGCCAAAGACAACGTCAACGCGAGGTGGTCCCTTTGTCGCGGCTGACACTGGGCGCGGAAATCTCCCTCTCCCCGCATAGGACCATGAAGGTCACCGCCCTCACTGACGAGGAGCTGAGCTTCAGTATCGACCTCCGAAATTACACCCTGAACCGCTATTGGCAGGTGCTGGGGACGGTCAAGATGGACAGCCCTACGGATGGCTACAGCGTCGAGAACGAGCGTTACACCTTCCTCTTCGAGACCCCGGTGCAGCATGTGGGTAAAGGCCTTTACGAGCAGATGGCGGAGATGATGGACAAGATGAGGGAGCATACCCAGCCCGGGGATTTTTATGCGTCGTGGAAAAACATCCCTTTGGCCCGCGAGATGATGCATCTGTTCAAGGACGCCACGCCTTTGCGCGATGAGGAAATCAACCCCTTGGTGCGCATGATGGGGGTGAGCGCCATCGCTGACGAAAAGATGCTTCCCGTCAAGGATGTGCCTCGTCTGTTCCTGTCGTACTGCGAGTATTGGAACGTCTGCCGTGACCTTTTGGAAGAAGGCGACGGCGAGCAGAAAAAGCTCGAGGAAGATGCCCAATGGTATGACGACCAGGTGTTCAAATACTCCTGGAGTGTTGACCCCACGATGACTTCGGAGCTCTATGATAAGTTGTTCGGGAAGGATCAATTCTTGCGTTTCGACCCCTTACAGCTGAGTCCTGAATGGGAAAAGGCCATCTATGACATCGAGTTGCAGGTGGAGAAGATGGTGGAAGGCGAGTCGAGGGGCATGGGCTTCTGCTTCTCCTACTGGTCCGCCAAAACCGCTGCCGCACGCCAGCATGGGCTTCATTGGCGTGCTCCTGATGTGATGAACCCGGGTGTTATGTTTGATTAAAAACAATATAAACATGCCAAATATTTCAAATTTCAATCAATTCGAATATTCAGGAGGTTTTTTCAACAAAATCTTGGGGGGCATTTTAATCATCCTCGCCATCGGTGTGGCCGCCTATACAACCACTTATATTTGGATTGAGAAACGGACCATCTGTGAGAAGCTTACCTTTAAGCCCATCACCGAAGAGGTGGCCTTGGATAGGGCTTATCCGTTGAAGACCTCGATAGCCACGGAGCTCAGGGAGAACTCGTGGACCAAGTCGGAGCATACGGTGCCGGCGGGGACGACCGTCCAGGTATTGGGCGCTTATATGACCCGGCTGAACTACCGAGCTGACATCTATAGTAGCAGTGCGCCTTGGGTGTATTCCCCCGACCAGTATTTTTGGATAAAGTTGCCTAATGGGGCCACGGGAGCGGCGAGGCTGCCTGAAGCCCTTGTCGGGCGCAAGATCGTCATCAAATCGGGCGAGCGGGCCGGGCAAACGGTGACGGTCACCGGGGTTAGGAAAAACAAGACCAAGGACAAGTTCCCATACGACTATTCGGTGGAGGGGAGCAAGAAAACCTACAAGTGGGGCGAGTTCACCCCGTTGAACAAAGACGTGCCAGAGATGGTGGTTTACACCTGCCCTTTGTCGGGCTCGTTTGAGAAGGAGCGTCATAAGGCTGCCCATGTGCCTTCTTTCCTTAAGATTCCGGTTCATGATGACAATGGCTATTTTCTCTTCCCACGTTTCAAGAAATGGAATATGTACAAAATCTTGCCTTGGTGGCGGGGCAGGATCATGCTGACCGTGTATTGGCTGATTCTGATGATCATCGTAATAAAGCTGTTGGGTGCCAAAAGCATCAAACTCAGCGCCAAGGCCCAAAGAAAAACCATGGAGAACCCCGACTATAGCAGCGAGCAGGTGTATTTGTCGGCGGTCAATTATTATTGGCCGAGATACCATATCCGTGCCTTCATCGTGGGTTGTGTCTTCTCTCCTTTGGTATGGCTGTTCACCAGGATTAACCGAAGTGCCATGGTCAGCAGTTTGAAGAATGAGTTGAATGGCGAAAGATGTCCCAAATGCGCTCAACTCGCCTTGGCATGGAAATGGACGGGCAAGGAAACAGGCTGGCAGTACGTCCGTACAGTTCAGACCGACTCATATACTTATACGAGTTCGGATGATAAAGGTGGTGAGGAGATTTATGATCCCTCAACAGGACAATATCGCAAACGTAAAACCTACACCACTACTACTTATGGGGCGGGGTCGCATGACCTCTATGAGCGCAAGAAGGAATATGTGGTTTATTGCAAGCACTGTCATGCCATCCTTAAAACGGATTGGGAAGTGGAAAGTAAAACGGGGAATTATGAAGGTGGCGACGTCATCAGTGAAAGGACAACAAAAGAAGCCGTCAAATGGGGCTATGCGCCCAAGAATTAGTGGTCAGCGTTCCACTTCGGTAACGGACAGCCTCGTTTGTCGCACTTTGAACTTGATTTCCATGTCGCCGAAAGCCATGCCATAAACCCTTTCGGGGTCGTCTTGGTATTGCGGTCGCGGGTCGTGTTCCAACACCGCGATGAGGGCGTTGCGTTGTGTTTCCGGGACTTTTTGGAGCAATTCCTCAGGAAACTCCACCTCCAACAGGTATTCCGCCGGTTTTGTGGCAAACCCGCTGACGGCCTCTGGATGGCTGTCGGTGTAGGCGATGTAAGGCTTGATGTCGTAGATGGGTGTTCCATTCATCAGGTCGGCCCCCATGACGTGGAGCACAGGACCCAGCTTCGGGTCCATCTCGATGCGCTCCAACCTCACACAGGAAAGCCCGATGGGGTTGGGGCGGAAGGGCGACCGTGTGGCGAAAACGCCCATGCGGGTGTTGCCCCCCAAGCGAGGCGGCCTCACCGTCGGCGACCAGGTGTCCCTGACCGCTTCCGAGAACTCCCATAGGAGCCAGAGGTGCGAGAACTCCTCCAAGCCCCTCACTGCCTCAGGCTTTCGGTACTCCGGCTCAAACACAATACTCCCCTTCAGCGTGTCAATGATGCCACTCTGTCGTGGAATCCCGAACTTTGTCGGGAACTCGGTCCTTATTTTTGCGATGATCTTCATTTTAATGCGGAATTCGGAATTCGGAATGCGGAATAAAATGTAGAATGGAAAATTATTCCGCATTCCGCATTCCGCATTCCGCATTAATAACAAACTGAAGCGTGCTTCTGCTGCTCTGTTTCAGATAGACTTTCCTGCCTTTGAGGAATTCGTCGCCCATGGTGTAGGAGTTGTCGTAATGTCGGATGGTGAACAGGGTCAGCTCTTTGTTGTATTTTACCTGGAAGGTCTCGCGGAGGGAGGCGAGGAGCCCTTTCAGCTTGTTGTCGTCGTGGTCGAAGCAGCACGAGAGCATCAAGGCGGAGGTCTGGATGACGTTGGCGTGGATGCCCCATTCGTCGCAGGCGGCGAAGATGAGCTGCAAGTTGTGCTCGTTCATGAAGGAGTAGTCGCGGGGCGAGATGGAGACCAGGGTCTGATGGTCTTTGACGATGTAGGAAGGGATCTTCTCGATGTTTCGGTCGGCTTTTCCGTCGATGACGGTGGGGGTGTGGTCGGGGTGGAGGAACGACTGCACTTTGAGGGTGATGTTCTTGTTTTGCAGGGGCTTGAGGGTCTTTGGGTGGATGACAGTGGCGCCGTAGAAGGCCAGCTCGATGGCTTCGGAATAGGTGATATGGGGGAGTTGGACCGTCTCTTTGAAGCGTTTGGGGTCGGCGTTGAGCAGGCCATCGACATCCTTCCAGATGGTGACCTCCTCGGCATCGAGGCAGTTGGCGAAGATGGCGGCGGTGTAGTCGGAGCCTTCACGGCCCAAGGTGGTGGCGTGTTTGATGAGCTCGAAGCCCTCCTCGGAGACCTTGGTCTCACCAGTGCTTCCTATGAAACCCTGCGTGATGCACACTACCCCGCGGAAGTGCTCGTCGTTCAGTTTGCTGATTCTCAGCCTGGTCTCGTCCCAGTCGATGTTGGCGGCTCGATAGTTCTCGTCGGTGATCACGTATTTCCGGGCATCGAGCCATCTGCAAGGCACCTCACAATAGTTCAGGTATTCCTGAATGATGGTGGTGGAGATCAGCTCGCCGTAACTCACCGTTTGGTCGTATTGGTAGTCGTAAGGTAATTCGGCGTTTTGCAGCTTCTCCCACAGCTCGATGAACAGCTCCGACACCGACTCGATCACGGGATGCGCTGTGTTGTTCTCGAAAAGGTCCAAGAGAATCTTCTCGTGATACTCCATCACCGTTTTTAGAGTGGAGAGTGGAAAGTGGAAAGTGGAAAGTGAGTCTGCGGTAGCTACTTTCCACTTTTCACTTTCCACTTTCCACGCTTCCAGTACCCGTTCCAGCATGTTGGTGGTTTTGCCCATGGCCGACACCACGAGGAAGATGTCCTCGTCCTTGTGCTCTTTTACGATGCGCACCAGGTTTCTCACCGCCTCGGCATCCTTCACCGACGCGCCGCCGAATTTATAGATTTTCTTGATCATGCTTTTTTCTTTGATGCCGCAAAAATAATAAAAAACACAACAATAATCTTATTAATTAGGAGTTAGTTGAAAGGTGAAAGGTGAAAGGTGAAAGGTGAAAATTCGCTTAATTCGCCGACAAATAAAATTCGCAGATAATAATTCGCAGATAAATAATAAATTAGCCGTATGATAGAAACTGACATTCGTGAATTGAACGAGAAAATCCAGCGTGAGAGCCAGTTCGTTGACTTGATCAACCTGGAGATGAACAAGGTCATCGTGGGACAGAAGCAGATGACCGAGCGTTTGCTGATCGGCCTTTTGGCCAATGGACACATCCTCCTCGAAGGTGTGCCGGGCTTGGCCAAGACCCTTGCCATCAAGTCGTTGTCACAGGCCATCGATGCCGACTTCAGCCGTATTCAGTTTACCCCCGACCTGCTGCCTGCCGACCTCCTCGGCACCCTGATTTACAGCCAGAAGAAAGAGGAGTTCGTCACCCGCCGAGGCCCCATCTTCGCCAACTTCATTTTGGCCGATGAGATCAACCGTTCCCCCGCCAAGGTGCAAAGTGCCCTGCTCGAAGCTATGCAGGAGCACCAGGTGACCATCGGCGACGAGACCTTCCAGCTGCCCGACCCCTTCCTCGTGATGGCCACTCAAAACCCCATCGAGCAGGAAGGCACCTATCCGTTGCCCGAGGCCCAGGTGGACCGTTTCATGCTCAAAGTCGTGATCAACTACCCCAGAAAAGACGAAGAGAAGCTCATCCTCCGTCAGAACATCAGCAACGAAAAAGCCAAGATCAACCCGGTCATCAAACCCGCCGACATCCTCCGCGCCCGTGAGGTCTGCCGCGAGGTCTATCTCGACGAGAAGATCGAGAACTATATCACCGACATCGTGTTCGCCTCGCGTTTCCCCTCCGACTACAAGCTGAAGCGTTTCGCCAACATGATCAGCTACGGAGGCTCGCCCCGCGCCACCATCAACCTGGCCCTGGCCTCCAAGGCCTACGCCTTTATCAAGCGCCGCGGCTATGTCATCCCCGAAGATGTCCGCGCCGTCGCTCACGATGTGCTGCGCCACCGTATCGGCCTGACCTACGAGGCTGAAGCCGAAAACGTGACCACCGAAGAAATCATCAACGAAATCCTGAATACCGTCGAAGTCCCGTAAACGGAAAACGGAAAGCGGAAAGTGGAAAATGGAATCAAACGACATTTTCAAAAAAGTTAAAAAGATTGAGATCAAGACGCGAGGGCTGTCGAACCACATCTTCTCGGGCCAGTACCACAGCGCCTTCAAAGGGCGTGGCATGACCTTCAGCGAGGTGCGTGAATATGAATACGGTGACGACATCCGCAACATCGACTGGAACGTCACCGCCCGCTTCAACAAGCCTTTTGTCAAGATCTTCGAGGAAGAGCGCGAGATGACCGTCATGCTCCTCATCGACGTGTCGGGCTCCAACGACTTCGGCTCCAAGGAACAGTCGAAACGCGACCTCACCGCCGAGCTGGCCGCCGTGCTCGCCTTCTCCGCCATCCAAAACAACGACAAGGTGGGTGTCATCTTCTTCAGCAGCAAGATCGAGAAGTTCATCCCGCCCAAGAAAGGCAGCACCCACATCCTGCGCATCATCCGCGAGATCGTGGATTTCAAGCCGGAAGAGCATGGCACTGACATCGGAGAAGGACTCCGTTTCCTCACCTCCGCCATCAAACGCCGCACCACGGCCTTCCTCATTTCCGACTTCATGTCGCACAAGAGCTTTGAGCAGGAACTGCGCATCGCCGCCAACAAACACGACCTGGTGGCCCTCCGCATCACCGACCGCCGCGAGATGGAGATCCCCCGCGTGGGACTGGTGAAGTTCAAAGACGCCGAGACAGGACGGGAGCAATGGGTGGACACCTCCAGCCGCGCCTGGCACAACGCCTACCTCCAGATGATTCGGACGGAAACCCTCGCCCTCAACCGGCTTTTCACCTCTCAGGGTATCGACAACACCTTGATATTCACCGATGAGGATTACGTGAAACCACTGATGCAACTATTCAAGAAGAGAGAATCAAGACGATGAAACGACTTTTGCTGACATTATGCCTGATGACCATCCTTGTGGGACGCTCCTTCGCCCAGGATGTCTCAGTCTCCGCCGAAGTCCCCGACGAGACCGTCAAGGTGGGGAAGCCCTTCACCCTCGACTTGATGATGAAGGTGCCTTACGGCTACTTCGTGGAATGGGCTGAGTTCGGCTACGACACCCTGTCCGAACAAGTCGATATCCTGCGTCGCGGCGAGGTGGTCAGAACCGCCGACGCCGACAGCAACATCATCGTGCAGCAACAGCTGACCCTGATGACCTTCGACACGGGCTTCGTCACCGTGCCCTCCGTGGGACTCACCTACGCCAGGTCGGTGGAGGATAAGTTCCGCATGAAAGCCTATACCGACCCCGTGCGCCTCCATGTCTCCACCATCACTGTTGACACCACCCAAGGCTACAAACCCCTCATGCCCCCCATCGAACGACCCGTCACCGCCAAAGAAGTGTTCCCCTGGCTCCTGGCACTGCTCCTTCTCGTCATCGCCGGCTTCGTGATCAGGTTCGTCCTGCGCCACCGCAAACCCAAAGTGGATGAAAACGGAGAACCCCTGTCAGGCCCCTCCATCCCCGCCTACGACAAAGCCATCGACGACCTCGCCTCCCTGCGCCAACAAAAACTCTGGCAGGCCGGAAAGGTCAAAGAATACTACTCAAGCCTCACCGACATCGCCCGCGAGTACATCGAGGGACAATTCGATATCAACGCCGTGGAAATGACGACCGACGACATTCTGGATGAAGTCAGGAAGTTGCATTTCGATGAACAGTTATATGGTAAACTTAAAGAAACCATGGAAGTGGCCGACCTGGTGAAGTTTGCCAAATATACGGCCACCTCGTTGGAGAACGACCAAGCCATGAACGACATGACAGACTTCGTCAACGAGAGTCACGCGCATTACATGGACATGAAAGCCAAGGAAGAGGAGGAGGCTCGACAGCATGTTTGAGAATATCACTTTCGCCACGCCGGCCTTCCTATGGGGGCTGCTGGCCATCCCCGCCGCCATCGTATGGTATGTGCTCCGCCACAAGAAACAGGAGGCCTCGGTGCGTTTTTCCGACACGAGCGGCTTCGCCCAGCTTCCCAAGAGCTGGAAGGTGGTGGGACGCCATGTCCTTTTCGCCTTGCAGATGGCAGCTCTGGCGTTGTTGCTGATTGCCTTGGCCCGCCCGCAGAGCTCTTCCACCAACAAGACCTCCAACATCGAGGGCATCGACATCATCATTGCCCAGGACATCTCGGGCAGTATGCTGGCCAGGGACTTCAAGCCCGACCGTCTTGAGGCCTCCAAGAAAGTGGCAGCCGAATTCGTCGAGAGCCGTCCCTCCGACCGCATGGGCCTCGTGGTCTTCGCCGGCGAGTCGTTCACCCAGGTGCCGCTTACCACCGACCATGGCGTGATGCTCAATATGTTGAGCGAGCTCAAGAGCGGTATGATCGACGACGGCACCGCCATCGGCGACGGCCTGGCCACCGCCATCAACCGCCTCAAGGACAGCCAAGCCATCTCCAAGGTCATCATCCTGCTCACCGACGGTATGAACAACTCCGGCTCGGTGGATCCCTATACCGCCGCCGAAATGGCCAAGATCTTCGGCATCCGCGTCTATACCGTCGGCATCGGCACCTACGGCACAGCCCCTTATCCCGTGCAAACCATCTTCGGAGGCGTGCAGTACCAGCAAGTCAAAGTCGAAATCGACGAGAAGCTCCTGAAAGCCATCGCCGAAAACTCGGGCGGCAAGTATTACCGCGCCAATAACAACCAGAAGCTGGAGGAGATCTACGAGGAGATCGACAAGCTGGAACGCTCCAAGATTGAAGTGACCGAATTCAAGCGGGTCCACGAGGAGTTCTACCCCTTCGCGGCCTGGGCCCTCGCGCTCCTCCTGCTTGAGTTCCTTTTGCGTATGACTGTTTTTAGAACGATTTCAGAGTAATGGTTATGGAAAATGTGTTGAGATTTGAACATCCCGATGATCTCTACGGTTTGATCCTCATACCGTTGCTGATTATCATTTATATTGTGGTCCGGCTGCGGCAGGACAAGACCTTCAAGCGTTTCGCGGAGGTGTCGATGAGGAACTATCTGGTGCCTCGGCACTCCACCCGCCGGGGCGTGTTCAAGTTTGTTGTGTTCCTGCTGATGGTGGCCTGTCTCATTTTGGGCTTGGCCAACCTGCAAAGCGGCTCCAAGATGGAGGAGGTGAAACGCGAGGGCATCGACTTGTACATTGCTGTTGACGTGTCCAACTCGATGAACGCCCAGGACATCGTTCCCAGCCGCCTCGACCGCTCCAAGCAGGCCATCAACAAGCTTATCAGCGAGATGCGCGGCGACCGTCTCGGCGTCATCGTCTTCGCCGACAAAGCCTTTGTGCAGCTGCCCATCACCACCGACTATTCCGCGGCAAAGATGTTTCTTTCCTCGGTCAGCACCAGCAGCGTGGCCTCGCAAGGCACTGCCATCGGCGAAGCCGTCAAGCTCGCCACCAAGTCGTTCCCCAACGACGAGCGGAGCAAGGCCATCATCATCATCTCCGACGGCGAGGACCACGAGAACTCCGCCGCCATGGAGGCCGCGAGGGACGCCGCCAAGAAAGGCATCCGCATCTATACCATCGGCATGGGACTCCCCGACGGGGCCCCCATCCCGGAATACAACCAATATGGCCGGCAAATCGGCTACAAGAAAGACCGCGAGGGCAACACCATCGTGACCCGTCTCGACGAAGACATGCTCCGTCGCATCGCCGACGCGGGCGGAGGCATCTACGTCAGGGCCAACAACTCCAACGTGGGCCTCGAAAAAGTCTATGACGACATCTCCAAGATGGACAAGACGGAAATCGAAACCCAGGTGTTCACCGACTACGAAGACCAGTTCCAATGGTTCCTCGGCGCCGCCCTCGTATTCCTCCTGATGCTCGTGTTCCTGTCGTCGGGCAAGAAACAATGGGAGAACAAGTGGAACATTTTTGAAAGGAAAGGGGAAGGCTATGTATAAAAGAATCCTATTCGTCCTGCTGACGCTGGCCGTCGCCACCATGCAGGCCCAAAACGCCGACAAACTGATCCGCAAAGGAAACCGCAACTATAAGGGTGGCGACTATTCCGAAGCCGAGGTCTTCTACCGCAAAGTGATCGACGCTTCGCCCACCAACGCCGACGCCCACTTCAACTTGGGCGACGCGCTCTATCAACAACAGAATTACGAAGAGGCCGTGAAAGCCTTCCAAAAGGTGCTCGAAGTCTCTCCCGACGCCAAACTCAAGTCGAAGGCCGTGTTCAACATCGGCGAGTGCCTGTTGGCGCAAGGAAAACACTACGACGCCTTCAATACGTTCAAGTTGGCCTTGAAACTCGACGAGAACAACGACGATGCCCTCTACAACCTGGAGTACTGCCGGGCCCATCTCGTCAAAAGCCGCATCCTGGTGCAACCCAACATCCCCCATGGCTCCGTCATGGCCAGCGAGAAGACCGCCTTCAACGGACAAGTCGTGAGCTTGGGCAACGAGTCGGAACAGGACTACGCCCTCGCGCAATATATTGTGGTGAAGGCCGACGACAACCAAGTCACCGTGCCCGTCAACGGGAGCCGCTTCGAGATGCCCAAGTTCGACGTGGTGGTGTCGGCAGAATTCAAGAAAGCCCACCAGATTTCCATCGACTCCGACATCCCCCACGGCACCGTCTCCACCGACCGGCAGAAAGCCATTGAGGGACAGACCGTGACCATGTACGCCAGCCCCGAGCCAAGATACATGGTGGACCAGTTCTTCGTGTATCGTACCGGCAACCCCAAAGATACCGTCCCGGTGCAAGACACGGTGTTCCAGATGCCCGACTTCGACGTCACCGTGTCGGCCCATTTCCGCATGGGACTCCGCATCAGCGTCGATTCCACCGAGAATGGCAATATCCGCGTCACCGACTCCATCGCGCTGCCTGGCCAAAACATCGGCATCATCGTGAAACCTCACCCGGGCTACCAACTCGATCAGCTGCGCGTGGTGAGCGACCAGGACCCCAACACCTCGCTCCCCGTGTCGGAGCTGAACCTCTTCCAGATGATCGACAGCGACGTCACCGTGAAGGCCTCCTTCATGGAAGCACAAGAATATTATAAGGTGCAAATCGACTCTCTGACGGAAGGCGGCCATGTGATGACCGACGTGCCACAAGCCACCCCCGGCGAGACTGTGATGCTGAAAAACGTCCCCGATCCCGAATACCAGTTCAAGGAGTACAACATCACCCAGACGGGCGACACCTCCGTGCACGTGCAGGCCCTGGGCAACTTCTTCACCATGCCCGGCTACGACGTGACAGTGAGCGCGGTGTTCGAGAAAAAGGAAGGACAGAACCAGCAGCAACAACAGCAGCAACAGCAGCAACAACAGCAACAAGAACAAGAACAAGAGCAACAACAAGAACAACAACAGAATCAACAACAGCAGCAACAGCAAAGCCAACAATCCCAGCAACAGCAGAATCCCCAGGAAATGTCGAAGGATGACGCCCAACGGATGCTCGACGCCCTTGAGAACCAAGAGAAGAGGACCATGGAAAAGGTCAATGAGCAAAAAGTCAGGACCCAACCTAAACGGAAATCGGACAAGGATTGGTAAATTGGGAGTTGGCAGTTTGAAGTTTGAAGTTTATAGTTTATGAAAAGGATCTTATTTTTATTATTGATGTTTCCCGTGATGTTGGTGGCCCAGGAGGCGCGCATCAAGGTTTCCACCAAAAGCCAAGTGGTGGTAGGGGAGCAGTTCCGAGTGGTTTTTGAGATCAACGCCGACGGAAAGAAGTTCTCCGCTCCCTCGTTTGAGGGCTTCTCGGTGGTGGGCGGACCGTTCAATTCCACCAGCTCCAGCGTGCAGATCGTCAACGGCAGCATGAGCCGCACCGTCACCAACAGCTACACGTATGTGCTTCGGGCCGAGAAGGAGGGAAGCTTCACCTTGGGACCAGCCTCCTGCACCGTTGATCATGAGCAAATCAAGAGCGAGCCTTTCACCATCACCGTGGTGGCGGGCGACCCCCAGGCCAACACGGGCGGGGGAGGGGCTTCGGGACAACAACACTCCGGCAGCCAACAAAACGTGAACGACCCACAGGTAAGCGGCAAAGACTTGTTCCTGAAAGTGGTCCCCTCGAAGAAGACCGTCTATGTGGGTGAGCCGTTGACCCTTACCTACAAACTCTACACACGGGTCCCCGTGTCGCAGCTCTCCATGTCGAAAGTGCCTTCCTACGGTGGTTTCTGGACCAAGGAAGCCAACGACAACGGCACCTACAAGCAGTCGTCGGAGACGGTCAACGGGGTGGAATACACCACCGCCGAGATCAAGAAGGTGGTGCTGATTCCGCAAAAGCAAGGCCGGTTGAGCGTCGAGCCGATGGGCATCGAATGCATCGCCCAGATCCAGACCCAGCGCAGCCGCCGCCCCAGCAACGATCCTTTCGAGGCCTTCTTCAACGACCCCTTCTTCTCAAGGGGCTACACCAACGTGCAGAAGAACGTGGAGTCGTCCTCCCTCACCGTCGATGTGAAACCCTTGCCCGCCGACGGGAAGCCTGCCAGCTTCTCAGGCGCCGTGGGCAACTATAATTTCTCAGCCACCATCGACCGCGACGCGCTGAGCACCAACGAGGCCATCACCATGGTCTTGACGGTGTCGGGCAGCGGCAACATCGAGTTGCTCAACCTTCCCGCCCCGGTGTTTCCGCCCGACTTCGAGGTGTATGACCCCAAGATCACCTCTTCGGTCGATATCTCTTCGCAGGGTTTGACGGGCACCAAGAAGGCCGAGTACCTCATCATCCCGCGTCGGGCTGGCCATTTCACCATTCCCCCGGTGGAGTTCTCCTATTTCAACCCCGCCAAGGGCGCCTACACCACCCTGAGCGCCTCACAGATGGACATCAACGTCACCAAAGGCACTGGCGACAACAGCGGCGACGGCGGCCTCTACGCCTCCAACCAGGAGGACATCAAGTATCTCGGCAGCGACATCCGCCATATCATGACCGACAAGAGCGGACTTCGGGCGACGGGCTCCCATTTCTTCGCCTCCGTGCCCTATTTCATCATCCTTGCCGCCCTGCTGGTCGTGTTCTTCATCGTTTGGGTCGTGGTGGCGAAGAACCGCCGGTTCAAGCAGGACTTGACGATGGTGCGCAACAAGCAGGCCACCAAAGTGGCCAAAGGCCGGTTGAAGAACGCCTACACCTATTTAAAGAATAGTGATCAGAACCATTTCTATGAAGAGATGTCGCAAGCCCTGTGGGGTTACATCTCCGACAAGCTGGGCATCGAGCGCTCCGTGCTGTCGATGGAGACCGTCAAGGAAGCCATGACGGGCAAAGGCATGGCCGAGTCCCTCGCCGACGAGTTCGTGGAGACCCTCAACACCTGCGAGTTCGCGCGTTTCGCCCCGGGCGACGCCGCGTCCAAGATGCAGGGACTGTATGACAAAGGTATGGAAGTAATCATGAAAGTCGAAAAACAATGAAAAGGATATTGATTTTATGGATGGCGATGTGCCTCGCTGTCGCGGGCATGTCGCAAACGGACGGCGACTCCTACGAGAACTGGTTCCAAAGTGGCAACATGGCCTACAACGAAGGCAACTACGACCAAGCCCTCTCCATCTACACCCAAATCCAGGATGCGGGACAGGAGTCGGTGCCCCTCTATTACAACATGGGCAACACCTATTATAAATTGAAGGACTACCCCATGGCCATCTTGTATTACGAGAAGGCCTTGAAGCTCGACCCCGGTAATGAGGACGTGCGGGTCAATCTCGAGATCGCCAACCTGGCCATTGTCGATAAGATCAACCAGATTCCGCAGTCGTTCCTCGCGAAAGGATGGAATGGCCTGAAAACCCTGTTCTCGACCGATGGCTGGGCCTGGGTGAGCGTGGCGGCTTTTGCCCTGCTGCTCCTCTGCCTCTTCTTGTTCCTGATGTCGAGAAAGATGGCCTGGCGCAAGGCGGGTTTCTTCGTCGGGTTGCTCTCGTTGCTGTGCCTTGCGGCCTCGGTGGCTTTCGCCATCGGGCGGCATATCGACCAGCAACAGCAGGACGAGGCCATCATTGTGACGCCCACCGTGACGGTGAAAAGCTCCCCCAACGCCTCCAGCGTGGACCTCTTTGTGTTGCACGAAGGTACCAAAGTTCGCATTCTCGACGCCGCCGAAAGCTGGAACAAAGTCAAGATTGCCGATGGCAGTGTGGGATGGCTTCCCAGCGACGACATGATTGCCTTTTGAAAGTTTTTTCGTAAAAATCTAAAAAAAATTCTTCCAAAGTATTTTTTCTTTGGAAGAATGTTTTATATTTGCAGACTATTTTAAGAATATCATTAAATCTACGTAATATGAAGAGAAGATTTTTACCTTTCAGTTTACTTTTGGTAATCATGATCTTAGGTCAGTATGTTATGGCTGACCAAGGTGGCCATTATGTGCCGCGTGTAAAAGGAACAAACAGTGCCGAGGCTTATCTCAGCAGTATGCGTGTCAATCAGCAGACAGGCATGATCGACCCCGCATGGATGCTCAAGGCCTCCAAAGCTGTGAACAATACCAGGGATGACAACTCCCTGTATTGGCTTTCCATGGGTCCCGACAACTTGGGTGGTCGTACCACTTCCATCGTTTACAACAGGAACAATATGAACGAGGTGTTCATCGGCTCCATGGGCGGTGGTGTGTTTTATACCTGGAACCTGGGTGTGTCATGGCACCAAGTGGGTGAGAACCTTATGGTGAGCTGCATGGCCCAAGCTGAAGACGGTACCATCTATGTCGGCACCGGTGACGGCGGCGAAGCAGTCAACTACAACCCGCTGAACGAAGTCTCCTACGAAAACAGCTTCATCGGCTCCGGCCTGTATGCCATCAAGAAGAACGGCAACAACTACGAGATGTCGGCTGTGGCCTCCACCACCCCCACCGAATACAACGGTGTCACCGAGTGGAGCTTCATCAATGACGTCGCCGTGGTTGAGAACACCGTGGTTGTCGCCACTGAATCCGGCGTGAAGTACTCTTCCACCACCGACGGCCTCGTCAACTGGAATTATGCCAAGACCCTCGACGCCGACAACAACCCTGTCGATTTGACCGGCAACGCTTTGGAAGTGAAGGTCGCCTCCGACAAGACCGTCATCGCCTCTGTGGACGGCATGATTTACGTCGGTTCGCTCAACAACATGGTCTGCCGCTCGAATGCCACCGAAGAAGTGGTCAACGAGAATGGCGAGATCGAGATGATCTTCAAGGCCGACGGCCTCCTCG
The DNA here is from genome assembly GCA_902783365.1 of uncultured Bacteroidia bacterium. Lineage (GTDB taxonomy): Bacteria > Bacteroidota > Bacteroidia > Bacteroidales > F082 > Limimorpha. Next base: position 23,626 of record CACZQL010000139.1, read on the forward strand.
ACATCGCTGTGGCTCCGTCCGACCCCAAAGTGATTTACGCCGCTTCCGTGAACTCCAGCGGCAACCACTACAGAATTTATATCTCCGAGGACCAAGGCCAGACTTGGCGCATTGCCCTTCCTCAAGTGACCAACTCCGCCGGTCACCAGGTCTATGGCGGCAGAGGCCTCTTCAACCATGGTCTCGCCGTGGATCCTTCCAACCCTCACCTCGTCTATGTGCTCGGCTATGACCTGTGGAGCCTCCAGATGTCCAACAGCGACCCCAACGGCTACTTCCTTTGCATCAAGCAGTCCGACGGCAACAACAACAGCATCTATTCCGCCAGCTACCTCCACGTGGGTCTTAACGCCATGCAGTTCGATCCCAGAAACCCGAGATACTCCTACATTGCTACCGATGGCGGTATCTTCAAGGCTGAGTCCAACTCGAATTCCAACTATCTTACCTATACCAATAGCAACAGAGGCTATGTGACCACCCGCGCTTTGTCAGTGGCTCACTCCGGCGATGCCACCCGCGTCATCACCGGTTTGCTCGACCACGGTCCGGTGCTTGTTGAGGCCAACGAAGACTATGACAACATCCACATGAGCCACGGCACCCCGCTCTATCCCACCAACAACGCCGGTTCCTTCGGCGTCTTCAGTGAGGATTACCACGGTGGCCGCGCCGCCATCTCCACCATCAACCCCAACATGATGTTTGTGGGAACCAAAGACGGAGCCATGAGACGTTCTGAGACGAACTTCGTGGACTACGACATCGCCAACTTCACCCAATCGTTCTCCTACACCGGCTACTCCATGCCTTTCGTGCTGTGGGAGTGCTTCGACGATGAGAACAACTCTGAGACCGTTTGGTATTTTGCCAACGAGAACCTCGCCGCTGGACAGATGGCTCAGTGCTATAGCAACAATGCCGAATATCCTTTCAAGCATAAACTTGAGCATGCCATGCTCGATGGTGACTCCATTGAGGTGCATGACCCCATCATGGCCAAGCTCTTTGTCGCCAGCAACAACACCTTGCAAATGACGACGCAGGCTTTGAGATTTGATGTCAGCCCGACCTTCTATACCATCGCCAAGAAAGCCACGGGCTTCAGCGGCACTCCGATGTGCTTGTCCGTCAGCGCCGACGGTGATGTCCTCTTCTCCGGCATGAGAAACGGCGCCCTCGTCCGCGTCGCCAACCTCCGCGCCGCTGTTGACGCCAACACGGCTCACCCCGACTCGGCCAACTTCGCACCCGTCATCACGCCCATCGAACTGCCCATCTCCGGTCAGTGTGTCACCAGCGTCTCCATCTACGCCCAAGATGCCAACAAGGTCGTCGTCACCCTTGGCAACTATGGCAATGACCAATATGTGCTGTTCTCCGAAAACGCCCTCTCTGATGAACCTACCTTCACCGTGAAGCAAGGCAACCTGCCTAAGATGCCGGTTTACTCCAGCGTTTATGAGATGTCCACCGGCAAGGTGATCCTCGGTACCGAGCGCGGTATCTATATGACCGACAATATCGCCGCCTCCAATGTCAACTGGGTCCCCGCCGGCGACAACATGGGCGTCGTGCCTGTCCTCGACATGCAACAGCAAACCAAGTATCAACCCGACCAGATTGTCATCACTCCTATCTTCTCCGAGGAAGGCGTTACCTACGACACCACTTATTATGTTGGTGTCCACAACCAAGGCGCCATTTATGCCGCCACCTACGGTCGCGGTGTGTTCCGTTGCGAGAACTTCTTGCAGCATATCGGCACCGGTGTTGATGACAACACTTCTGTGGCAGTGAAGAGCCTCAACATGTATCCGAACCCCGTCCACACCGAAGCTTGCGTCAGCTTCGCCCTGAACAGCAAATCGAATGTGTCCTATCAGGTGTTCGACATGACTGGCCGCATGGTCAAGGTCATGGAGCTGGGTACTCTCACCGAAGGCAACCATGAAGTGAAGGTCTCCGTTGAAGGCCTCTCCGACGGTGCCTACCTGCTCCGCCTCAATGCCGGAACCAATGTCACCACAGTGAAATTCATGGTGTTCTAAATATTTGAGCTTAGGAAAAGAAAGCCGGAGTTTTTCTCCGGCTTTTTTTTGTCTTTTTTTTGGAATCAGTATTTGTTGAACCGCGACCCCCAGTGGTAGGAGACATACAGGGTCAGGAGCAAATACTCCTTGGGGTTGTCGGCCATGAGTTCAAGGCCTTGCGGGAAGTACTCCGCCTCGGCGCCCACCTCGATGGCCTGGAGCGAGGTGCGGTTCTTGCCGATGTCGAACACCAATCCTCCTTTGGCATGCAGCCCGGGACGGAACTTGATTTCGTCGAATCCATACTTCATCGGCGCCTTGCCCACGATGTCGATCCACTGGGCGTGCTGGTCGTAGGTCTGGTAGTCCACCTTCTGCTCGTATTCTCCACTCGCCGAAGGAGAGGCCACCACCACCATGTAATAATAGGGCTTCAACAGGGCGACGGAAGCCCCGAAGCCATAAAGCCAGCGCAACTCCACACCACCCCAATAGGGCTTCCCGTAAATTCTATGCTCCGCTCCATAGCCAGCCCTTAGCGACACCGCGTCGTGAAGCTTGCCATAGACAAAGGATGACGACCCCCAATAGGAGCCGTTGTAAAGCTTGATTTGCTTGAGGGAACGGAGGAAGGAGGCCTCAAAGTTCCAATAGGTGACCTTGTAGATGCTCCTTACCTTACCCACTTTGTAACCCGCTCCCAGCCCTTGTGTGTGCAAGGTGACATGAGCGGCGTTCTCGTGATTGTAGATGACACGCTCCTCCACCGGCTGGTCGTGACGGTCGCCAATAGTGACCTCCTGAGCCCCCAAAATGGCGGGAGTCAGGCCGAAAACAACCGTAATGAGAAGACGACCAAGTTTCAATAGCGTGTCTCGATTTGGTACTTGCTGGTCTCACCGTAGGCGGGGCAAGTGCTGGATGATTTGCAAGATGACAGGACGATGCCCGCAACCAGGGCGATCAGCAATGCAATGGCGGTTTTTTTCATCATGGATTTTACAATTGATTTGCAAATTAACGCATTTTTTTTGAAATTATTGGAAAAATACCACCGATTTCGCAAAAATCGCTAATTTCGCCGAAAAATCCATTCGCTGATGAAGAAACCAGACATTGATGAGAGTTGGTATCAAGTGCTGAAGCCCCAGTTCGAGGCTCCGTATTTCGCCGACCTGCGCGCGTTTCTCGTCCAGGAAAAACAACAATATGCCGTTTATCCCCCTGGACCTTTGATTTTCAACGCCTTTAACCTGACACCGTTCGACAAGGTGAAGGTGGTCATCTTGGGACAGGACCCCTACCATGGTCCGGGACAGGCCCATGGGCTCTCTTTTTCCGTGCCCGACGGAGTGCCTTTCCCGCCCAGCTTGCAGAACATCTTCAAGGAATTGAATGCCGACCTGGGGGTTCCCATGGCCCGCTCGGGCAATCTGGAGAAATGGGCGCGCCAAGGGGTGTTGCTCCTCAATGCCTCCCTTACCGTGAGGGCCGGTCAAGCCGCCTCGCATTCCCGTCATGGCTGGGAACAGTTCACCGACGCCGCCATCCGAGCTTTGTCGGAACAAAGGGAACATCTGGTGTTCATCCTCTGGGGCAACTACGCCATCGCCAAACAGGCCATGATTGACCCCTTCAAACACCTTATCCTGAAGTCGGTGCATCCATCCCCCCTGTCGGCCAGCAGAGGCTTCTTCGGCTGCCATCACTTCTCACAAACCAACAACTATTTGATTCAAAACGGAATAGAACCTATCGATTGGAGTTTGTCATGAAAAAAATCGTATTCGCCACCAATAATAAAAACAAGTTGCGCGAGATGCGCGAGATTATGGACGGTCTCTATGAAGTGCTGAGCCTTGAGGACATCGGCTGCCATGAGGAAATCATCGAGGATGCCGACACCATTGAGGGCAATGCCAAGATTAAGGCCGACTTTGTCACCAACAAGTATCATGTTGACTGTTTCGCCGACGACACCGGCCTCGAAGTGGAGGCGTTGGGTGGCGCGCCGGGCGTGTATTCGGCGCGTTATGCGGGAGAACATTGCAGCTATCAGGACAATGTGAACAAGATGTTGGCCGCCATGAAAGGCCAAACCAACCGCAAGGCGGCTTTTCGCACCTGCATCGCCCTGAACCTGGATGGTAAATCGTATTATTTCGAAGGCCGTTGCGACGGTCATATCACCGAGGAGCAACGTGGCACGGAGGGATTCGGTTACGACCCAATCTTCCAGCCTGACGGTTACGACCAGACTTTTGCCGAATTGGGCCATGAAGTGAAAAACGCCATCAGCCACCGTGGCCGGGCCACGCAAAAGCTGATAGCGTTTCTTCTTGGTTAGATTTTTTCGCGGAGCAGCTCCATGGCCTTGGGAAGGCCGTCGGCGTTACGGCCACCCGCCACACATAAGGTGGGCTGTCCGCCGCCACCGCCTTGGATCTCCTTGGCGACCTCGCGGATGAGCTTCGTGGCGTCGAGGCCTTTGGCTTTTGCGTAAGCTTCGGGCAAGAGCAGGCAGAGTGCCGGCTTGCCCTCGGCAATGGCGCCGAGGATGGCGAGGGCGTTCTCGTCTTTTTGTTTCAGTATCAAGGCGATGCTTCTGAGTTGGTCGCCGGTGACATTCAGACGCTCCACGATGAGGTGGCAACCTTCGTGGTCCACCGCTTTGTTCAGCAGGCTCTCGGCGGTGGCTTGGGCTTTCTCCTGCATCAGGCGTTCCACCTCTTTTCGGAGGGCGGCGTTCTGCTCGCTGAGCGACTCCACGCCTTTCACCAGGTCGTTGGCTTTGATGGTTTCCTTGATGCGACCGATGGTGTCGAGTTGTTCATCAAGGTACTGTTCCACGGCCTCCCCGGTGATGGCTTCGATGCGGCGGATGCCGGCGGCGATGGCGCTTTCGGAGACGATCTTGAACATGCCGATGTTGCCGGTGGCGGAGGTGTGGCAGCCTCCGCAAAGCTCCATGGAGTAGTCCTTGTCGAACACCACCACGCGCACCTTGTCGCCGTATTTCTCACCGAACAGGGCGGTGGCGCCCATGGCGATGGCCTCGTCGATGGGGAGTTCCACATAGGTCACGTTGGGGATGTTCTCACGAATCTTCCGGTTGACGATGGTCTCCACCTGACGGAGCTCTTCGGGGGTCATCTTGGCAAAGTGGCTGAAGTCGAAACGCAAGCGCTGGTCATCGACCAGGGAGCCTTTTTGTTCCACATGGGTGCCCAGCACCTGTCTCAACGCGGCGTGCATGAGGTGGGTGGCGCTGTGGTTGTTGGCGATGCGTTGGCGGCGTTCGGCATCGACGGCGGCGGTGAATGCCGCCTCAGGGTTCTGAGGCAGCTGCTCCGTGATGTGGATCACCAGGTTGTTTTCCTTGATGGTGTTCAAGATATTGATGGTCTCGTCGTCGTTGCTGAGCGTGCCGGTGTCGCCCACCTCGCCGCCCATCTCGGCGTAGAACGGGGTTTGGTCGAGGACGATTTCGAAGTGGGTCTTTTTCTTGGCGACCACCTCGCGGAAGCGCAGGATGCGGCTCTCGCAGCGCAGGTCGGTGTAGCCCACGAAGCGGGTGGGTTCTTCGCTGGCGTTGACCACCACCCAGTCGCCGTTGGCCTTCTCTGCGGCTTTGCGCGAGCGGTTCTTCTGCTCTTCGAGGTTGGCCTTGAACCCCTCCATGTCCACGTTGACGTTCTTCTCGTGGGCCATCAGCTGGGTGAGGTCGATGGGGAAGCCGTAGGTGTCGAACAGCTCGAAGGCGAAGTTGCCGTCGATATCCTGACCAGGATGCTGTTCCACATAGCCCTCGAAGCGTTTGATGCCTTGGGCGAGGGTGCGCAGGAAGGAGGCTTCCTCCTCGCGGATGACCTTGCTCACCAGCTCTTGTTGCGACTTCATCTCCGGGAAGTTGTGTTCCATCTGCTGCACGAGTATGGGCAGCAGTTGATAGACGAAAGGCTCGTTGAAGCCGAGGAAGGTGAAGCCGTAGCGTACGGCGCGGCGCAGCACGCGGCGGATCACGTAGCCGGCTCCGTTGTTGGAGGGCAGTTGACCGTCGGCGATGGCGAAGCTCACGGCGCGGAGGTGGTCGGCGATGACACGCATGGCCACGTCGGTCTTCTCCGCCTTGCCGTATGCGATGCCCGACATTTTGGCGATGGCCTGGATGAGGGGTTGGAACACGTCGGTGTCGTAGTTCGAGGTCTTGCCTTGCAGCACGCGGACGAGGCGTTCAAAGCCCATGCCGGTATCGACATGCTTGGCGGGAAGCTCCACCAGCTGGCCGTTGGCCATGCGGTTGTACTGCATGAACACGAGGTTCCAGATCTCGATGACCTGGGGGTCGTCTTTGTTGACCAGCTCGCGGCCAGGCACCTGCTTGCGGGCCTCTTCGTCGCGGAGGTCGATGTGGATCTCGGAACAGGGGCCGCAGGGGCCGGTCTCGCCCATCTCCCAGAAGTTGTCCTTCTTGTTGCCGTAGAGGATGCGGTCCTCGGCGACATGCTCCTTCCAATAGTTGTAGGCTTCCATGTCGGCGGGCTGGCCGTCCTTCTCGTCGCCGCCAAAAACGGTGACGTAGAGCTTGTTCTTGTCGATTTTGACCACTTCGGTGAGGTACTCCCAGGCGTAGGCGATGGCTTCTTTCTTGAAATAGTCGCCGAACGACCAGTTGCCAAGCATCTCGAACATGGTGTGGTGGTAGGTGTCGTGGCCCACTTCCTCAAGGTCGTTGTGCTTGCCCGACACGCGCAGGCATTTCTGGGTGTCGGCGGCGCGATGCCACTTGGCAGGCTGGTTGCCCAAAAAGATGTCCTTGAACTGGTTCATGCCAGCGTTGGTGAACATCAAAGTGGGGTCATTTTTCACGACAATCGGCGAAGAGGGCACGATGGTGTGTTCTTTGGAACGGAAAAAGTCCAAAAAACTATTTCTTATTTCGTAGGCGTTCATGGAAGTTGATTTTCAAAAAAACGTGCAAAGTTAGAAAAAGTTTGTAATTTTGTGCAATTTTGCGGGCAAAATCAGGTTTTTACTCGGTAATAAGTATCGGTACGCAATGGCGCAACAGAAATATGTCTTCAATCCCAAGACCTTGAATTACGAAAAATTCGAGGAACCCGTGAAGAAACGGGTCGGGAGGGCTGTGCTGTATGTGCTGTCCACGGCGGTGTTCGCCCTGCTGTTTGTCATCGTTTTCTTCGTGTTTTTCGGGTCGCCCAAAGAAAAAAGCCAGGCCCGTGAGATCGACTACCTCAAGTTGCAATACGAGATCCTGGACGACAAACTCGACAACATGAATATCCTTCTTGAGGACATGCAGCAGCGCGATGACAACATCTACCGCCTGATCTTCGAGGCCGACCCCATCCCTTCGTCCGTGCGGAAGGCGGGTTATGGTGGCGTGGACCGTTATGACTCCCTCTATGGCTACAAAGACTCCGAAATCGTGGTGAAGGTGGCCAAGAAGCTCGACATGGTGGCCAGCCAGCTCTACGTCCAGTCGAAGTCGTACGACGAGGTGTTCGCCCTGGCCAAGAACAAGGCACAGATGCTCGCCTGCATCCCTGCCATCATCCCCATGAAAGAGTCGGACATCCGCCAGATCTCCTCCTATTTCGGCTATCGCAGCGACCCGATTTACAAGGTGGCCAAGTTCCACAGCGGCATCGACTTCGCCTCGGCCGTCGGCACCGAGGTGTTCGTCACTGGCGACGGCACGGTGGAGAAGGTGGAAAACAACCACTGGGGCTACGGCAACCTGATTACCATCAACCACGGTTACGGCTACAAAACCCAGTATGCCCACCTCTTGAAGTTCGCGGTGAGGACCGGACAGAAGGTGAAACGCGGCCAGGTGATCGGCTATGTGGGCAACACGGGCAAGTCAACCGGATCCCACTTGCATTACGAGGTGCTGAAGAACGGCGAACCTACCGACCCCATGCATTTCTTCTTCAACGATCTCTCGCCCGAACAGTACGAACAGATTTTGGAACAGGCACAACTGCCTTCATTAACAATGGATTAGCTATGGATGACATCAAAACGG
>CACZQL010000140.1 GCA_902783365.1 uncultured Bacteroidia bacterium
TGCCCCAAATATAGGCTTTTTTGAGGTTTGCGTCACCCGCGCCACCAAATCATTTTTTAAAACAACTGATTATCAGCTTGTTATAAATTTAAGCTGATAAGAGTGTCAAAGTCAGGAAATTCTCAGGGTTATCCTTTCCTCCTTTGAAGCGCGGGAACAGATGGTCAACGGAAAGCATCTCCTTTGAGCCACAGTAAACACATCTAGCTCCGTTTTCCATCTTCCAACGCTCATCATCAAACAAAGTGCCTATTTGGTATTTTCCTGTTTGTAAACCTATATAGAGACGGCTGCGGATCATGAATGATGTCCTGTCGTAGGTTGGGATGTTACGGTTGATGCCATCATGAGCCATAGCAAGATTGGCGTATGACCAATATATCAATTCAGCAACGGTATGTAACGTCATGGGAGTTGACGGCTTGAATGACTCAATTAACTTATTATCTCTGATTACGCAAACAGGTTATTCCTATCATATTATTTGCGTTTTACCTATTTGTTTTATTTCTTATTTGGAAATACTATTCCTCAACAACAAATCCTTTGTTAATCAGATTTCCAAAATACACAGGGGGGACGATAATACTATTAAGCGGAGTACCCAACGTTTTTGTGAATATCACTCCACGGATTGAGCCATAACACAAAGATGCAAACTGCACCAACAAAGGCGGAGCAAACATGATACGACCATCCTTGCGCAAGTTTTCCACCGACTCTGGCAGAAGGTTGAAAAAGCTTTTCAATTCAGCTTTTACCAAAGGCTTTTCTTGGACTGACATATTAACGATAATCTTGCTGCACAGTATGTAATTGTCTGTGTCATACGAAAACTGGGCTTCGGTCTGAAACTGTACTTCTTTTAGCTCTGGATTGCAATTTTCCTCAAACATGGCGAATTGTTCAAGTTCCATCTTGCTGAACCTATACATTACTTGCTGTTCCATTGTTTCAATTATTTATGCGGCATCACCTGCTGTCGGTACATAATCGTTTTGCAGCGTTTGATAACCAAAGAATTTATCACTATTGATTGCGTCAGGCGAGAAATTCGACCAAGTTGAGATAGTTATTACCATTTTACAGGTGTAAGGTTTGGCTACGGTGACAAGGTCTTCTCCAATAACCTTTTGAATTTTACAAATGGTTTCCAAGGTCAGGTTTTCCCCTCCTTTTAGGAGTTTCCCGACATATACTGCCGATACCCCCATTTTGTCAGCCAACTCTTTTTGGGTTAAGCCTGCCTTACGCAGATAGTAATGGAGGCAAAGTGCTATTTCCTGGGACATCCTCAGCCAATCGCGGTTCTCTTTCCTATAGCGAGCCTGTTCCTTTTCTTTTTCGCTTTGGGGTTTGGCCAAACTAGCCAATTTTTCCAAATTAAATGTCATGACTTTTGATTGTTTTAAAGATTCTCTAGTTACTTTCCATATCATCACTGTCTATGATGCCATTGGCTTTAAGGAATTCTCTTACCCGATCAATGTTTTTCAATACATGGTCCTTCAAATCGGGGGAGTCTTGTATCGTGTCTGCTAGTTTTATTCCTCCTCCTGTAATTAGGTAAGTGTTGGTACCCATCTTTATTGCATAAATCCTGAGGAGAGAAGGTCTCTCGGTTCCATACGATTTCATTGGTGGCCTTTCGAGTTCGTATTTGTATTTGCCTTCCAAATAATGGAAATGCGAATCAAAATCTTTTTCCTCACCATTCAGCGTATTATCATACAATTCATCAAAGAGGTCTTCCAAATCAGCAGCTTCCTGTAATACCTGACGCGCAGCATCCTCGGGTTCGGAAGTATTTTGCCAGATAGGAGACTTCAGAAACTCTTGGTAAGTGTCAAAGAACTGCATTACATAGCCCAAATCGTTCCATTGTTGGAACAATCTTTCGTATTCGCTTTCCTCTACATCATCGTACTGGACGCTGTAGATATATGGTGGATATATGGCTATTATTTCCAATTCAATATAAACTTGCGGGTTTACTTTTTCTTTTTTTACGATGCAAAAATAGGTATTATTTCTGAAATAAAATTGTTATACTGTCAAAATAGTAAACTTATAGGTTAATTTATACTAATTCCAAATTAGCGAATGACTCGTCTCTTAGCGAATGACTCGTCTCTTGGATAATTCAAATAAAATAAATAAGGTAAACACATCATTTTGTGAATTATAATATGTAGATTTGCAACATCTAAACACTACCGAACATGCTGAGAAGAAAACTTGATAAAATGCTGAGCTACGGAAGAGGCAGCCAATTACTCCTGCTCTTCATGGTGGTCATCGCCTTTTTTTTGCTGTTTCTGCTTATTTCGGCGATCTGCGGATGGAACTACGGTTGGCAGGACATTATCGCCCTGTTCCTCGACCCGGGCGGATTTGGCGGAGCGGGCGAACACGACGGCTTCAGGCTCTTCGCCACACTCATCGGCATCTTCCTGTTCTCCACCCTGTTCATCTCGGTGGTCAGCAACATCTTCGACAACGTGTCGGAATCGGCCAAAAACGGGGCCATGCGCTACCGCATCAAAAACCACATCCTTATTTTGGGCGCTAACCATCAGCTGCTGCCCATGCTTCACGCCTTGGAAAAAGAACCCCTCAAACAAGACATCGTCATCATGACGAAAAACAACGTGGAAAAACTCAACGCGGAAATCGCCTCCCGCTTCGCCGGTAGCCCGTTCATGAACAAGATTGTCCTCTACCATGGCGCTTGGGACACCTTGGACGAGCTAAAGACCGCCCTCCCCCAATGGGCCGAAAAAATCTACATCCTTGGCGACGGCGGCACCGACAGCGACTCGACCAACATCCGCTGCTGCAACCTGCTGAAACACATTTGCGAAACCGCCAACAAGGTAATCTTCTGCTACTTAATCATGGAAAACGGCTCCTCGTTCGACCTTTTCATGAAAAGCGAGAAAAGCATCAGTACCGACAAACTGAAAATCGATATCGTGAACAGTCGGGAATATGCCGCCGAGCAAGTGCTTGCGGGTGACCGTTTTCTGCCCGTCATCAAGGCCGACGACCCCAGGCACTCGCATTTCGTGGTATTAGGCACAGGCGGCATCGCCAAGGCCATCGCCTTCACCGTTGCCAACAACTCCCATTATCCCAAGCTAAACGGGGCCATTCGCCATACCCGCATCAGCATCATCGGGAGCGGCATGAGGACGTGGATGGACAACCTCGTCGCCTCGCGCCCGGGCCTTTTCCAACGGGCACGCTACTCCTACATCGCTCCTGACGGAACCGAAGAAAGGCACCTTCCCCAAAACGACTTCCTTGATGTGGAATGGGAATTCATCGACATGTCGGACACCTCGCCTTTGGCCCGAAAGATGATTGAATCATGGGCTGCCGACCATGAACACCAAGCCCTGAGCATGGCCATTTGTCACAGCCTCCAAGCTGAAAGAGTCGCCTCTTTGATGCATCTGCCTCCCATCGTTTACGACAAGCTCCACCCTACTCCCATCTGCATCTACCTTGAGAGCGACGCCGAGATTGCCATCAGCGCCATGGAGAGCGGCGCCTACGGCATCATCAAGCCTTTCGGGCCAGCCATGGGCAACAGCAACGACCCCCTCTTCAAGGAAAGGTCGAAACGAGGCATCCTCGTCAACGCGGTTTACAATGTAGGCAGGAAAGGCATGAGCAACTACGACTTGTCCTCGGCATGGTACAACGGTACCGAAGCCGACAAGTTTGCCAGCACCTACTGCGCCAACGCCCTCGATTTCCGGTGGGCCAACTTCGACCCGTTGGGCAACCGTGAACCCATCTACGAAGCCGAGTACCGCCGCTGGGTGATGACCAAGCTGTTGATGAACCTGGAACATCCCTGCATCGTCCCCTACAACGAAGTGCCCCCCTCGAAAACCGATAACTTCAAGAATATCATCGACTGGATGCTCGACACCTATAAAGAAAAGGGCGAGTTTCCGAAATACAAGAATATTTGGTAAACATTCCGGTCACTTGAACACCAAAGCGAAAACCGTCAAGGTGCTGTCGCTTTGCTCAAGGAGGAGGTTGCCATTGTGCCTCACCATGATTTGCCTGGAGAGGCTCAAGCCGATGCCTGTGCCGTTGGGTTTGGTGGTGTAGAAAGGCACAAAAATCTCCTCGATTTGTCGCAATGGGATGGCCTTGCCGTTGTTGGCCACACGGATGACGGTTTGGTCGTCCATGTTGAGGTCGGCGGTGATGCGGATGGAAGTGGCACCGGCCTGTACGGCGTTCTTAATCAAGTTATTGAACACTTGCATGATTTGGCCTTCGTCGGCATAGACGAGCAAGTCGGGGGTCTTGGCCTGATAACTCAGGGTGGCATTTTGTTCGGCGATTTTAGCCTTGTTGAGCAAGAGCACACGCTCCATCAGCTCATCCACCATGACGGCCTTGCGGACGGGAGGCTGTGCCTGGGCGATGCTTCGGTACGACTCCACGAAACGGATCAAGTCTTTCGACGAGGCTGAGATGGTCTCGATGCCCGCCCTGACGTCCACGCCCTCCTCGTGAAGCAGGGCGTCGCTCAGCGAGGCGATGGGCGCCACGGTGTTCATGATCTCGTGTGTCATCACGCGAAAAAGCTTGGTTTGCGAGGACTCCTCCTTGGCCGCGTCGCGCCGCTCGAAGATGCCCTTAATGCGGTTGAGGGTGCGGTTCAATGCCGACTTCTCCTTGAAGTGGAAGTTCAGCTCGCCGTCCTCCAAGGCGTCCATCATGAACCCCACCTTGCGAGCGTCGTTCCTGCGTACAACAATCGCTGTCACCAGCACGGTCACCACGACGGCCACCAGCACCACCAATAGCCACATCCAGACACTCATATTCCGTATTCTTTTAGTCGGCGATACAAGGTGGGACGACTGATTTTCAAGGCTTTGGCCACAAGAGTCAAGTTGCCGTTGTAGGTTTTCATCGCATTGCGAATGACTTGTTCCTCAGCGCTTTCGAGGGATTGGTTTTGCGGTTTTGGATTATCTTCGTCCATCATTTCTGAGGCACGGAGCTGGAGGTCGGCGGCACGGATCAGTTCCGATTCAGAATAGATGACCGCCTTCTCGATGCAGCCTTGCAATTCGCGGATGTTGCCGCTCCAACGGCAGCGTTTCAAAAGATTCAGTGCCTCTTCGGAAAGGCCTTGAGCCTTGCGGTGGTATTTCTCGGCGTAACGCTTAATGAAAAGATCCGCCAAGGTGACAATCTCGTCGGGCCGCTCACGCAACGGTGGCAATTGCAACGTCACCGTGTTGATGCGGTAGAACAAATCTTCACGGAAACGGCTTTCCTTGACCATCGTCGCCAAGTCCATGTTGGTGGCACATATCAAGCGGATGTCGATGGGGATGGATTTCGTGTCGCCCACCTTGGTGATGTTGCGGTTTTGGATGACGCGAAGCAGTTTGGCTTGCTGGGCCAACGGGAGATTGCCGATTTCGTCGAGAAACAGGGTGGTGCCGTTGGCCTGCTCAAACTTGCCGATATGGTCGGCATGGGCATCGGTGAAAGCGCCTTTCACGTGGCCAAACAGCTCGCTCTCGAACAAGGTGTCGGTGATTGCCCCGATATCCACGCCCACCATCGGCTTTCTTGAACGGTTGGAAAGGCGGTGTATCTCGTTGGCAAGCACATCTTTACCTGTGCCATTCTCACCCGTAATGAGCACAGTGGCGTCGGTGGGAGCCACCTTCTCCACCATCTCGCGCAGGCGTTTCATGGCCTCACTCCTACCCCACTCCATCAAGGGTGCTGATTCTGGTGCGGCCTCTTTCACCGCGGTTTTACGATGTTTCATGCAAGCCTCTTCAAGCGTGGCAAGCAGTTTGGCATTGTCCCAGGGCTTCACCACGAAGTCGAAGGCGCCGCGTTTCATGCCTTCCACGGCGAGGGCGATGTCGGCGTAGGCAGTGAAGAGCACCACCTCCACCTCGGGGAAGTCGCGCTTCAACTCGGAGAGCCAAAAGAGGCCTTCGTTGCCCGTGTTGATGTCGGTCTCGAAGTTCATATCGAGTAATACCACGTCAGGCTTAAAGGTTCGCATGGTCTCCATCAGCACCTTGGGCGAGGCGATGAGTTCCACCTCGGCGAA
>CACZQL010000141.1 GCA_902783365.1 uncultured Bacteroidia bacterium
CCAGGGCGTTGCCCTGGGCTGATAGCTGTTGGCCTTTCAGGCCGCCGTTCCCCCTTCCTATCACTCCACTTGCGAAACTTGAATAAAATGTTTTATACGAAAGACTACTTCAAAGACGGCGCAATGAAATATCTGCCCACTTACCTAGCTTATTTTCTAGGCAAGTAATCTTTCTTGTTTGGCAAAATTTTTGTAGAGACAGCACACCCGTCGTCTCTACGTGTTCTATGTAAAATAAAATTGCTATCTTTGCGTTTTGAAACAACGAAACAAATCCAACATAACAAATATCATCATGAAAAAACACCTGTATTTAATCGCAGCCATGCTGCTGACCATGACAGCCATGACCAGCTGTTTCAAAGACAAACCCGACACCAGCAAAGAAGGCCTCTATGTGGGCATCATCGGTTTCAACGATGAAATCCAAAGCAAGAAACTCACCCTGCTCAACGAAGCCTCCAAAGAAGACATGAAAGACTATATCAATAGCCTCAACATGAAACCCGGCACCGCCCTCTACCACGCCGTCAACACCGCCCTCGAGAAAATCGAGTCCATCACACCCCCGCAAGACCTCATCAACGTCTCCATCGTGACCTTCACCGACGGTCTGGACCAAGGCTCCTACATGCTGAACGAAAACTACAACTCCAACAACGAGTACCTGAGCGCCATCAGCCGCAAAATCAAGAGCTCGTATGTCGGCGACGTGCCGATTTCCGCCTACGCCGTCGGCGTGAGAGGCTCCGACGTGAACAACGCCACCACCTTCCACCAAAACCTGGAGAAACTCTCCAGCAAGGCCGAAAACGTGTATGAAGTGGCCAGCATGACCGAAGTGAGCCAGATCTTCTCCAGCATCGCCGAAGACCTGTACCACCAAAGCTCCTCCTGGGACGTGACCCTGAAAGCCCCCGCCCCGGACCAGCGCACCCGCATCCGCTTCACCTTCGACAACGTCAATAACGCCGAAGACTCCCAACAGTACATCGAAGGCACCTTCATCATTAACAACAACACCCATGAGGCCAAGCTGAACGAAGTCCATTACGTGGGCTTGCAGGACTGCGGCAGCCCCATCTACCCCACCTCCGAAGGCATCTTCCAAATCTTCACCTTCAGCAACCTGTTCGACCTCGAAGGCAACCCGGTTTACACCACCAACACCAAAGAGTGGATCTGGTATCCGCAAAGCAGCGAATGGGGTGTCAACAGCGAGTTCAGCCCCACCAGCAACACCGTGGTGAAAGAAGAATTCAAGAGCGCCTTGATCATGCTGGTCCTCGACTGCTCCAGCTCACTGGGCAACGACTTCCAAAGCATGAAGAGCGCCGCCTGCCAGTTCATCGAAACCCTGAACGGAAAGACACACCAATAAAAGAAGTAAGAAGTAAGAAGACAGAAGTAAGAAGGCCTACTTACATCTTACTTCTGTCTTCTATATTCTTTACAACTATTCCCAACCTGAGCAAAAAGGCTTCCTCGGTGGCAAAGCCGATGTGAGGCAACATGACGAGGTTGGGCGCGCCAAACAAAGGGTGAGTGGGTTTCAAAGGAGGTTCAGTGCCATACACATCGGTGGCAGCCCCTGAAATCACCCCCTGTTTCAAAGCATCCGCGAGGGCTTGTTCATTGACGACAGGCCCTCGCGCTGTATTAATAAGGATAGCAGAAGGCTTCATCAGCTTCAACTCTTTTTCCGTGATGAAGTCGCGAGTCTCGCTGTTCAAGGCAATGTGCAAGGTCACGATGTCGGACTCCTTCAACAGGGTTTCCTTATCAACAAAAGTAACCCCCTCAACGGTCTTTGGAGTGCGGTTCCATACCAGCACCTTACAGCCGTAAGCGTTGGCGATCCGGGCCACCCTTTGGCCGATGTTGCCCATGCCGATGATGCCGAGGGTCTTGCCCCCGATTTCACGCCCGGGCATGAGGCCTTTGCGTTGGCACTCACGGGTGATCCGGTCGTTTTCAAGCACTTTGCGATACACATCCACCATCAAGGCGATGGCCAACTCGGCCACGGCCTGGGTAGAGTAACCCGCGGCGTTCTTCACCACGATGCCACGGCGGGCGCATTCCTCCATGTCGATGTGGTCCAAGCCGGTGAAGGCGATGGAAAGCATCTTGAGACGGGGACAGGCATCGAGGAAGTCCTTGCGAAGGGGTATGTTGCTCTCGACGACCACCTCTGCATCGTGGGCACGGCGAATCAGCTCGTCGAGGTTCTCGTTACGGTCGGGATAAACGACCACTTCATGGCCCTGCCGCTTCAGTCCGGCGCAGGCCTCTTCTATCATGTCGGGTTTCAAGCCAAGAGGCTCAAGGAAAACGATTTTCATGCTTGTTGTGTTGTTGAGTTGTTGGCAAAGATAAACAAATCAACCAATCAAAAGCCCGGCAACCCATCAAAAAATCATTCCGCAAACCAAGTCTTGAACTCTCCCACACGGGCCTTGCTCACGATGATCTTTTCTGGAACAGGAACGATGAGGTTGATTGACAGCTTATTGCCGAACCACACGGACAGATCCTTGACCGCGTTGCGCGAGATGATGAACTGGCGGTTGGCCCGGAAAAACACCTCGGGGTCGAGCTGCGACATGATCTCGTCCAACGTCTGGCTCAGATAAAAGGTATGATTGTCCATAGAGATTGCCTTCACCGTCTTGGTGTCGATGAAGATATAAGCGATATTACTGGTTGCCAACGGGATAAGTTTGTCACGTTCGGGCAGCAGGAAACAGGTCTTGTATTTTTTCTTGAGGTTGCCCATCTGTTGGAGCAAGCCGTCGAGGGAGGCTTTTTCGGGAACACCCGCAAGGTTTTTGTATTTGTTCAAAGCCCGTTCAAGGTCCACCTTGTTGATGGGTTTCAAGAGATAGTCGATGCTGTTGACCTCGAAGGCTTTGAGGGCGTACTCGTCGTAGGCGGTGGTAAAGATGATGGGGCAGGTGATCTCGACTTTCTCGAAGATGGCGAACGAGGATCCGTCGGCGAGATGGATATCCATGAACACCAAGTTGGGCATGGGATTTTCGTCGAACCATTCCACACTTTCCTCGATGGTTTCGAGGGTCACCACGACCTCGATGTCGGGGGCGATTTCCTGGACAAGGGTTTGCAGCGACTGTGCCGCGGCGTTTTCGTCTTCGATGATGATGGCTTTCATGGTCTATGCTTTTTCGATGAGGGGCAATGTCACTTCAAACACCTTTCCGTCGTTGAGGATCTCCACTTCGCGATTCCATTTGAGACGATAGCGTTCGGAAAGGTTGGCCAGGCCGATGCCGTTGCTCGGCTCCTCCATGATTTTGGGCTGGATGGGGTTGGACACTTTCAGGAATCCGTCATTGATGGTGGAGATGGTCACTTTGAGAGGTTGCTTGCCGCTAATCACATTATGTTTAATGGCGTTTTCGACGAGGCCTTGTATGGAGAGGGGCAGCACCTGCCGGTGAAGGAGATTGCCGTCGATGTTGAAATCGAAATGGAGGTTGTCGCCGTAACGGATTTGCATGAGGTTGCAGTAGGCCTTCACCGCTTGTAGCTCATTGTCGAGCGAGACCACCTCCTTGTTTTGGAGGGTGGCGCGGAGCACCTGCGAGAGCTCCTGCACGTAGTCGTAGGCTTTGGTGGCGTCGGTATCGATGAGCGACTGAAGGGTGTTGAGGGAGTTGAAGATAAAATGCGGGTCCATTTGGCTCTTAAGGGCCTGGTAGTGCGTGCTGATGTTCTCGGCCCTAAGGGTCTCGTTCTCCACGGCAATCTGGTTGCGCTCATACATGGTTTTGAGCAGCTGGACGATGAGGATGACGATGGCCGTCAGCAGGAAGTCCTTCACCAGATTGT
Source organism: uncultured Bacteroidia bacterium (assembly GCA_902783365.1). Classification (GTDB taxonomy): domain Bacteria; phylum Bacteroidota; class Bacteroidia; order Bacteroidales; family F082; genus Limimorpha. The sequence continues at coordinate 3,856 of CACZQL010000141.1, forward strand.
TGCGGGCCAGGCGGGGCAGAAACTCCGGCCAAGGAGTGTCCTGATCGAGACAGAAGGGAAGGAAGGTGAAGAACAAGCTGAAAGCGGCGGTGATTACCAGCGACCCGAGGACGATCCAAATGAGGCGGAGGTAGTTTTTTCGGAAATTCAAGAGCAGCATCTTTCTGTTGAACAAGAACTCGCATAACACCATGACGTAGCTGAACACGGTGAATGTCAGCACCCTGAGGAAGTTGAACTGCTTGTGTGGCATCGGTTTGGGTTCGGAGAAGAAGAGGGTGTCGCCGAAGAGGGCCGACAGTGAGAAGAGGATATGGAAGCCCACGCTGACACCCAGCGAGAGGAGCAGGATGTTTCTCAGAGAAAGATAGGAAGAGATGCTTCGGTTAGTTTTCATGGTGCAAAGATAACCCTAAAATCGTTTGAGGGGAAGAGCTTTTGCACGAAATGGGGAAAAACGCCGCTGAAAGGGATTTTCCACGAATTAGACTTAGCTGATTTTGTCGCCGTAGGCAAGGTCGCCCGCGTCGCCGAGGCCAGGGACGATGTATTTGTGTTCGTTGAGCACGGGGTCGATGGCGGCGCACCACAGGGTGACGTTGTCGAGTGGTTTGAACAGGCTGAGGAGATGCTCCACGCCAGCCTGGGCGGCGATGACGCAGCAGAGATGCAGCTGTTGCGGGACGCCTTTGGTGCAGAGGGCTTGGTAAGCCAGTTCTATGCTACCCCCAGTGGCCAGCATGGGGTCGGCAATGATGAGGGTCTTGTCGGTGAGGTCGGGTGCGGCCAGATATTCCACTTTGATGCCGACACGCTCATGTTGTTCGTCGAGGTAATAACGGTAAGCGGAGACGAAGGCGTTGCCGGCATGGTCGAACACGTCGAGGAAACCTTGATGGAAAGGCAGTCCCGCGCGGAACACAGTAGCCAGCACGATATCGTCGTCGGGCGTGCGGCTTTGGGCCATGGCCAAGGGCGTCTGGATTTCTTTTTCAGAATAGGTAAGGGTCTTGCTTACCTCGTAGGCCATCATCTGGCCGATGCGCTGGAGGTTGTGACGGAAGGTGTTGCGGTCACGTTGGATGTTGACATCCCGCAGCTCGGCCACATATTGGTTGATGATGGTATTGCTTTCGGCGAAGTTGATGATTTTCATAAGATCTCTCCCCCGGTTCCCCTCTCCTGAGGAGAGGGGTTGGAGGAATTAATTTGTTCATTCTTTTTGTAACCTCTCCCCTCTCCCACGGGGAGAGGGGTAGAGGGTAAAGACACATTACCAAGCAAAGAGCGGATAGTCCTTCATCATCTTGTTGACCTCGGCCTTGACGGCGTTGATCTTGGTGTCGGGAGCGGTCTTGGTGGCCGGGTCGATGGCGCTGATGACGTCATCGATCATCTCGACGATGAGGGGCATCTTGTCTTCCTTGAGGCCGCGGGTGGTGATGGCGGGCGTACCGACACGCAGGCCGGAGGTGAGGAACGGCGAGCGGCTGTCGAACGGCACCATGTTCTTGTTGACGGTGATGTCGGCCAGCACGAGGGTGTTTTCGACCATCTTGCCGGTGATCTCCGGGAACTTACCGCGGAGGTCGATGAGCATGGAGTGGTTGTCGGTACCGCCGCTGATGACTTGGTACCCCTTGTCGATGAAGGCCTGAGCCATGACGGCGGCGTTTTTCTTCACCTGGAGGATGTACTCGAAGTACTCGTCGGAGAGAGCCTCGCCGAAAGCGACTGCTTTAGCGGCGATGACGTGCTCCAGAGGACCGCCTTGGATGCCAGGGAACACAGCGCTGTTGAGCAATGCGCTCATCATCTTCACCTCACCCTTCGGGGTGGTGCGTCCTTGCGGATCCGGGAAGTCTTCGCCCATGAGGATCATGCCGCCACGGGGACCACGGAGGGTCTTGTGGGTGGTGGTGGTCACGATGTGGCAGTAGTCCAGAGGATCGTTGAGGATGCCTTTGGCGATGAGGCCAGCGGGGTGGCTGATGTCGGCCATCAGGATGGCGCCGACTTGGTCAGCGATGGCGCGCATGCGGGCATAATCCCAGTCGCGGCTGTAGGCGGAAGCGCCGGCCACGATGAGTTTCGGCTTGCATTCAAGGGCGATCTTCTCCATCTCGTCGTAATCGACACGACCCGTTTCCTTGCTCACATGGTAGGCCACGGGCTTGTAGAGCATACCGGAGGCATTCACCGGGCTGCCGTGCGAGAGGTGGCCGCCGTGTGACAGGTCGAGACCCATGAAGGTGTCGCCGGGTTGCAGGATGGCCTGCATCACTGCCATATTGGCCTGGGCACCCGAGTGGGGCTGCACATTGGCAAAGTTGGCATCGAACAACTCGCAAGCACGGTCAATGGCCAGCTGCTCGCTCTGATCGACGATTTGGCAACCTCCATAGTAACGCTTGCCGGGGTAACCTTCAGCGTATTTGTTGGTCATCACGGAGCCCATGGCTTCCAGCACTTGCTCACTGACAAAGTTCTCGGAAGCGATCAGCTCGATTCCATGCATCTGACGCTCTTTCTCTTGGCGAATCAGATCAAAGATTTTTTCGTCTCTTTTCATTAATTATTGTATTACAGGATTTGTTGTTTGAGTGTTTCAGACCGCAAATTTAGTACTTTTGTGCGATTAAAAAAAAGTTTTTATGAAAACTATTGGAAATACCTTATTTCTCTTGGCTTTGATGTCGGTCTTCTGCGCCTCCTGCACGCGCCCTTCGGCCCCCGTGAGTCGCATCGACTATGCCGACACCCTGTATTGGTACGCTTGTGGCGACCAAAGCCACGCCGCGGATGTCTTTTATGTGTATCCGACAGTCTCCGGGATTTCCTACAAGGACAACGGCTCCTCATGGTTTGCCGACATCTCGCTTCCCGAGGTCCGGGAGGAAGCCAACGGCAACCAGCGGTTCAACAAGATGCTTTATGGCGAATACAACTTCTATGCGCCCTATTATCGTCAGATGATTTTTGAGGCCTACGCCCAGCCGGCGGATACCCTCGCCAAACTTGCCGCGTTTGCCGCCACCGATGTCAACGACGCTTTTCAATATTACATGGCACATTTCAACCAGGGGCGTCCCTTCTTTTTGATGGGTCACAGCCAGGGGTCGCAGATGCTCATCGAGTTGCTGAAACACGGCATGACCGCCGAGCAACGCCAACGGATGGTGGCCGCCTACTGCATTGGCTATCACATCACTGCGGAGGAACTAGCGGAGTATCCAGAGGCGTTGAAGCCCGCCACAGACAGTGTGATGCAGGGTTTGGTAGTGTTTAACTCGGTGACCGACACCACGGCCATCGGCATGGTTTCCCGCGACGATGTGGTGGGCGTCAACCCGACCACTTGGACGATGGCGACGGACACCATCCCCGCCGAATGTCATTTAGGCATGGCTAAATACAATGCCGCCCGCGACAGTGTGTTGATCATCCCCTGCCCCACCCGCACATGTCTCTATCGGCACACCACGGTTTGTCCCGACCTCGACCCCGGGATGGTGTTCATCCCTGCCTACGAAAAGATGTTTCCCAAGGGCAACCTCCACTTCGCCGACTCATGGTTGTTTGCCGGCAATGTGTTGGAGAACATGCGGTGCCGGTTGGCAAATCGCTAAAAACATATTCGAACATGGAAAATTTACTTAAAAACAATATCCGAATATGGAAATTTTACTCAAAAACAATATCTGTATATTTTTTTAATACAAAAACCCGAACATCCATAAAGGGATTTTGTTTCCCCGACCAAATTCCACATCATCGATGGCAAGGTAGCTGTTGGGGATGTCTTTGATCTGCTTGAAGGTTTTGTCGGCGCCTCCCACTTCAACGAAATGTTTTCCATCAATGAGGAAATCACCTTTATCAGGAGCGTTAAGCTCATGTGTCCGGCTGACTTGGTTATAGAAGAAGGTCTCCCTAATCGTCCCGATTTCAGGGGTGGAGTTGTAGGCGTACATCAGGTTGGGATTGTCAAGAAACAGTTTTTCGGGAGCCGACATTTGTTTGACGGCTTTTGTCCGTGTTTTAAGCTGCCCGAGCAAGGCGCCTTTTTCCAGTAGATCCAGCAATTTGAGTCCTTGTTCCCGACTGGTTTCCAGTTGTTGGTACAGTTGTTCCATCTTGGGAGTGAAGGGGACCTGTAGGGCGATGATGCCAAGGAGCTTCTTCAGCTTTTGGATGGTGACGTATTCCACCTTTTCCACAGAAGGGATGTCGATCTCGATGGTCTGTTGAGCCACTTCGAGGAGTTTGGCGTGGTAGCCTTGCAGGTCTTCCTTATAAAAAGGATAGTAGCCACAACGGTAATAGTTTTCCCAATGGGGAAGGATGTGGAGTTTATCGGCAATGGCCATGGCGATTTGGCCATGTTTTTCCAGGATGTCATTGACCGACAATTTCTCGAATTGCAGCAGGTTCTCGAACATGAGGTATTCGCGGAACGAGAGGCCGTTCATGGTGTACATAGCAACACGACGGGAGAGGTCGCCCTCGCCTTTATCCAATTTGAGCATGGAACTGCCGGTGAACACCACGTGCATGGTTGGGTAGTCGTCGTAAATATTCTTGATGTAGGTTTGCCAATGCTCGTATTTGTGAACCTCATCCAGAAACAGGTAGGTGCCGCCGTGGGTGTAGTGGTATTCCACCAAGTCGGCGAGGCTGTTGTTGGCGAACCACATATTGTCAAGAGAGACATACAGCACCTGGCTGTCATCGGGGAAAGTTTCTTTGATGTGTTGTTTCAACAAGGTGGATTTCCCCACGCCTTTAGGCCCTTTGATGCCGATGATTCGGGCGTTCCAGTTGATTATACTATGCAAGTCACGTTTAAAATCCATGCTCACCTGTGAAACCACACGGTGGGAGTTTCGATAAAGTATTTCGGGATTAATATCCATAACGCATTCGTTTTAACACTGCAAAATTACAAAACAATATCAGAATATGGAAAGTTTGATCAAAAAAAATATTCGGATATTGTTTTTATCGTCTCAATCGGTGTTTTTGAGGTATATTTAAAGAGTTTTTTAAGTATATTTACATTTTTCTATTGTCACTAAAAGAAGAAAAACCTATCTTTGCACTCGTTAAACAATTTGAATAGCATGTAGAAAACAACGAACAACTGACATATAAATAGCGGATCGAAGCTATTCTTGATACTCAAATTTCCACATCCTCCTCATAACGAGGCGCACCTTCAAGAATAAGTTCTCGAAATGCCGTATTCGTTACGGCGTGGATGAACTTGTTAGAAGGTGCGGGCGTGGAAACCCGGAGTATCAAGCAAGATTTTCTTCCACGCTTTTTTTATGTCCTTTTTTAAAGATGAACTCCATGACTGACCCAGGCACCATCCACATCGGTCATTTAATCAAATCCGTCTTCGACGAGAGGGGGATAACCGTGTCGGAGTTGGAACCGCGGAAACATCCGACGGTCTCAATTGGGGCAAGGTGTGGAAATGGGATAATTTTGTAACTTATCATTTATTTAATACTTTAACACTGCAGGTAACAGAATAAAGACCACCACAGGGAAAATGAAAAAGATTTATTTTATGTTGTTTTTGATTATGATCTCAACAACCGTGTTTTCGCAAAAGTATGTACATAATATTACACAATCACAAGCCAAAGCCGTTGGATCACATTTCGGCGTATTAACGGCACCAATCATTGGCGAATTGGGAGAGGTTTCGCCAAACAAAATCATTGATTCTTGTCAATGGAACATTAGCAATGTTAAAGATCCTGCTTTAGAGATTATCCCTTTTATTGATGAGTACAAGAGTTATACGGTTGCAAATTATTGCGCAAAGAATGGATGGGATGTGATTATCGATCCTTTATTTCAAGTGAGAACCAATCGGGAGGGCAATATTATGACTGTGATAGTTACAGGATTTCCTGCCAAATACAAAAAATTTAGGCCTGCAACAAAAGACGATAGTTGGATGTTACAATTCGTATTTGATGACGAAAAAAGCGAAAAAATAATTAATGAAGGCTTGAAAAAATACTAAAAACATACATCTATGAAAACAAGAATTTTTTTGCTGATGCTACTCGCTTATCTTTCATTTACAACAAGTGTAGAGGCTCAAACCTTAATTACTTCCACTACCACATCCACAACAGTGATACATCAAAAATCTGACAGAGTGAAAGGGTTTGTTATAAGACCAGAATTGGGTATCTATTACGGGAAGGGATATTTTACTACTTATTATCACGGGATTGCCTACAATTCTCATGCGGAATTATATGGTGTTAGTTTAAACGGAACTGTTGGTTATCAATTTAATCCATTTTTTTCTGTCGGTGCAGGATTCGATGGGTTATGTCTTGATAGTTTTGTTAGTCCAGCATTGAATCGCAACATATTTGCTAACCTTCGAGTTTATTTTTATGACAGATACTGCAGTCCGTATTTGGATTTAAAACCAGGAACAAAGGCAATAAGCGGTGAATTTGGAATACAGATAAAAAGATTTGACTACGGTGTCTCTATTTCCTCTGATTATGAAGGCAACTGGTGGCGCTTGTCAATCAATGTCGCTTATAATTTCCAGTTTTAGAAAAGAAAGTAGCGTTACCTGTTAAACCAACTGTAACCTATCAGCACTGGCGAATTTGAGGGGAATGTCATGGTATGACCATGCTTCTGCGTGAAACAAACACAATCCTTCAGCCTACATAGCCGGAGGATTCAAAGTGCATTACCAAGGAACACGAAAAGCCATTTGTTTTTTCGTGTTTTTTGAGATACCCCACAATAATATTTCTTATTTTTGCGCCCAAAATTAACCCTTAGCAGATGAAGAATTTTGTTGAAGAACTCCGCTGGCGCGGAATGCTGGCACAGATGATGCCAGGCACGGAAGAACTCCTCCAGAAAGAAATGGTGACGGCCTACTTGGGCACCGACCCGACCGCCGACTCACTGCATATCGGTCACCTTTGCGGCATCATGATGCTCCGCCACCTGCAACGCTGCGGCCACAAACCCATCATCCTCGTAGGCGGCGCCACCGGCATGATCGGCGACCCCTCGGGCAAGAGCCAAGAGCGCAACCTCCTCAACGAGGAGACCCTCCGTCACAACCAGGAATGCATCAAGAAACAAGTGTCGAAATTCTTGGACTTCGAGTCGAAAGAGCCCAACGCCGCCGAAATGGTCAACAACTACGACTGGATGAAGGACTTTACCTTCCTCGACTTCGC
>CACZQL010000142.1 GCA_902783365.1 uncultured Bacteroidia bacterium
GTCACCACCTTGATCACTGGTATCGTGCTGATCATCCTGGGTACCGGCCCTGTCCACAGCTTCGCCGTCACCCTCTGCATCGGTATCATCACCTCCCTCTTCACCTCCATCTTCATCAGCCGCCTCATCTTCACGAGAATGCTCGACAAGGAAAAGGAGATCTCCTTCACCACCAAGCTCACCGAGAACTTCCTGAAGGACACCCACTTCGACTTCATCAGCTTCCGCAAGACCGCTTTCATCATCGCTTGCGTGATGATTGTCATCAGCGTCGGCTCCCTGGCCTTCAAGGGCTTGAACCTGGGTATCGACTTCAAGGGTGGCCGTAACTACATCGTCCGCTTCGACAAAGACGTGAAAGTGGAGGAAGTGCGTACCGCCTTGTCCAACATCAATAAAGAAGGCTGGGAGACCCCGGAGGTCAAGACCTACGGTCCCAACGGCCAAGTCAAAATCACGACCAAGTACAAAATTGACGATAACAACCCGGACGTCGATTCCGAGATCCAGGAGATCCTCTACAACGGCTTGAAGGGCCAGTTCAACCAGCAACTCACCTTCCAGCAGTTCTCCTCCGAGGACGAGACCATCGGTGTGTTGAGTACCCAGAAAGTGGGTGCCACCATCGCCAGCGACGTGACCCGCAAGTCCATCTGGGCCATCATCGTCTCCCTGGTGTTGATGTTCGCCTACATTGCCATCCGTTTCCGCAGATGGCAGTACGGTCTCTCCGCTCTCGCGGCCTTGACCCACGACACCATCATCATGCTGGGTATGTACTCCCTGTTCTTCAACATCCTGCCTTTCACCATGGAAGTTGACCAGGCCTTCATCGCCGCTGTGTTGACCATCATCGGTTACTCCATCAATGCTACCGTGGTGATCTTCGACCGTGTGCGTGAGAACACCAACCTGCACCCGAAAGCCACCTGGAGGGAGAACATCAACAACGCCGTCAACAGCACGTTGACCCGTTCGTTCAACACCTCCGGATCCACCTTCGTCGTGTTGATGGCCATCTTCATCTTCGGTGGCGACACCATCCGCGGCTTCATCTTCGCCCTGTTGGTTGGTATCCTCGCTGGTACCTTCTCCTCAGTGTTCCTCTCCTCGCCCATCGCCTACAACTTGCTGAAGGGCCCTCAACAGGAACAGCAACTGGCTGAAGCTGAAGAAGCCAACAAGAACAACAAGAAGAAATAACACCAATTATTAACCTTCTAATCTACTTGCAAAAAATCCCGCTGGAAACGGCGGGATTTTTTTTAATTATTTTTTCATTTTATGGCATAAATATTGGAATAATAGTATCTTTGCACTCAGATGGAGTAATCCGAAAATCCAAAAAAGAGTAGGAGTCAATTCAAAAAACATGCATTATGGCACAGTACGAAAACCTTTATGCCGAGCTCAAAGCTCGTTTGAGCTTCAACGAAGTCTCCGCTGAATGGTGTGACAACTTCGCCCAGGGTTATCCCGACTAAACGACCCCCCCCATCATACCGCCATGCCAACCATACTGAGTCTTTTCGTGACTTTCAAGGCAACCCTCAAATGCAATCTTGCCTGTCAATATTGCTATGGGCGCGACAACCATGCCCAAGGTAACGAAATGACCGACGAGGAAATCCGAAAAGGATTACAGTTTGTGAAAGCCTACGCCACCTTGGCGGAAGCCAAACGACTTACCGTGTGTTGGCATGGCGGTGAACCATTTCTACTCCTCCATCGGCTTCCAGCCCTCTTGGATGAGGCCAAGACCCTCTTTGAGGACAGCGGCATCCAAGTCCAACATACCATCCAAACCAACGCCACCCTGCTCCTCCCCCAAACCTACGACACCCTACGACGTTACTTCAATGGGTTCGTCGGAGTGAGCATGGATTTGTTCAGCAGATTCAGGACCTTCCCCGGAGGTGTCGTCTCCACCGACCTTGCCGTGAAGAACATCGACGCGGCCCTTGCCGCCGGCCTCCGATGCGGGGTCATCAACCTCATCACCCAAGACAACGTCGGCAAGATTCCTGAGATTTATGACTTTTACAAGCAGCGAGACATCCCCGTCCGACTTGCCCGTGTGTTTCCCATTAGCGATGACGACACCCTGTCGTCGCCCATGTATGTGTCCGACGAGGAATACGCCAACGCTTTAATTCAGTATTTCGACCTTTGGGCCAACGACCCGCAGCCGGCTCCCAACAGCGACCTCGTCAAACTCGTCGCCGACCTGCTGTTGGGGGTGCCTTCCATCTGCCTGAGGGAAGCCAACTGCCACCAACGGTATCTTGCCCTGAGTCCCGGAGGCGACCTCTTTTCTTGCGCCGAATTCGACGTGCCGGAATCCATCATCGGCAACTTTCTCACCCAAAGTCCTGAGGACTTCGCCCTTTCTGACGCAAGGGATCGCTTGGCCGCTCAAGCCCCGGTGCCTGACAAATGCCATCAATGCCGCTATGAGCCCACCTGCCACGGAGGCTGTTTCCGTGAGCGCTTCATGCTAGGCTACCCGTTCCGTTGCCACAGCAATCAGCGCTATTGGGACCATATCGTACAATGGATTGAACGACAAGGCGCAGGCCTTTACCTGCTCAAAGGGAAACCTTTATCCGAGAAGCAGGAGCTCTTAGACCGCATTTTCAAAAGGCAGCCATGAACCGCATCCTGTTTGTCATCCCCTGGTCAAGCTTCTTTGTAGAGAAGGTCGGCCCCTCCTTTGCCGAGGCTCCCGAACGTGCGCCCGAAGGGGTGGTGGGACTTGCCACTTGGCTGAACACCCAAGGCTTCGAGGCACGTATCGCCGACACCCAAATGCTCCTGCGCCGCAACCAAGGATCCGTGCGCCAAACGCTGGATGAACTGTGGGCACTTTGTATGGATTTCCGCCCCGAAGTCATCGGCTTTTCCTTCTTCACCGCCCGGTTCGAGCATGTCGAAACCATCTTCAAGAACCTTGTTGAAAGATATGACACTGCCGGACTGAAAAAGCCCATGATGATCGCCGGAGGCGTCCACCCGACCCTACTCCCTGAACTGACGATGAGTTTCATCCCTTTCGACGCCCTGATACTCGGCGAAGGAGAGCTTCCGCTGCTCAGGATGCTTCGAGGTGAGCCATTGGAGGCCATCAAGGGTGTGTATTGTCCCCATGGAGGCAAGGCTGAGAAAGCCGACATCCTTGAAAACCTCGACGAGCTGCCTTTCCCCGACTGGGACTTGGTGGACAAGGCCTACTATACACAGCCCTCACACCAAGTGTCGAACACCGCCTTACACCGGGTCATGCCCATCACTTTAAGCCGGGGATGCATGTACCGGTGCAATTTCTGCGCACACAGCTGCTTTCTACGGGCACGGTGCCATTCAGCCGACTATTGCATCGAAAAAATGAAGTCCGTGGCGGCGCAATGCGACATCGACACTTTTGTCATTCAAGACAGTTCCATCGGCAATTTCCGCACCCATTGGGAAGACGTCTGCAAAAAACTTATCAAGATGGGCTCCCCTTACCGCTGGTGGGCCAACCTAAGAGCCAACCAAGCCGACGAGCGTTTCCTGAAACTCATGAAAGACGCCGGTTGCATCAAGCTCTTTTTCGGTTTCGAGTCAGGAAGTCCCCGCATCTTGGAACGCATGAACAAACGCATCACACTCGACCAATGCCGCAAGGCAGCAAGGCTCTGCCATCAGCTGGACATCCCCTTCTACACCAGTTATATCATCAACTATTTCGACGAAGACGAGGAAGACATGCGCCTCACCGAGGAACTCATTTTGGAAACACAGCCTACTTCTTTGGCAATCAACAAGTTCTCACCCATTCCAGGATCAAACGATTACGAAAAGAGTCGCGACCTGTTGAAGCCATACATCCAAACCGTTCACGACTGGACCACTTTGGGAAGACTACTGTCGCCCGTCCACTTCGGCAACATGACCCCGGAACGGTTCGACTATTGGTATCAGCACTTCCAATCCCTAAGGTTTAAAATCAACGCTCATGAAAATCCTGATTGACAACGACAAACCCCTGTGCTCCCTTGCACCCGACTGCCGATGGTCCGTTTGGAACGACCTTATCGAAGTCGAAGACCGCCATCTGGTGATCTTCAACACACTGTCGCAAACCGCGGTCTTGATGAGGAAGGACGAGTATGTCGCCATTGAAAGCCTCTCCGCAGCACAAGCCGCCACACTGTTTCGGCTCGGTATGCTGATTCCCCAAGACACCGACGAGCGGGAGATTGTTGAAAAGCGCTTTGCCAAAGGGAAAAAAGACCTGTCGTACCTCGACCTGACCATCCTGCTCACCCAGCAGTGCCAGTTCCGATGCACCTATTGCTTTGAAGGCACAAAAAAAGACGCAAGCCTTGATGAGCACACCGAAAACGACATCATGGAGTTCCTTGAAACCCAGCGCCCTACCTTGAAAAAGCTGCGGGTCACCTGGTTCGGGGGAGAGCCATTGATAGCCTATTCCAGGCTGAAGACACTATCCCAAAAGTTGCTCGACTTTTGCGAGAAACACCAGGTATCCTATGCCGCCGACATGGTGACCAACGGTTTTGCCATCACCGAGGAGCGTTGCCGCGAGCTGATCAACGACCTGAAGGTAAAACGCTACATTATTACGCTGGACGGTCCCGCAAGCCAGCACGACCGACGACGTCCGTTGCGGAACGGGCTGCCCACTTTTGGCAAGATTTGGAAAAACATCGACACGCTGGTGCAATGCGGAGCCCAGGTCAACATCAGGATGACCATCGACAAAGAGAACCATGAAGCCATCCCTACCCTGCTGGATGCGATTGCGACGGGACCCTTTGCCCGAAAAACAGGCTTGTCGTTTTGTCGCACCATGGATTACGACTTCACCCCTGAAAACGTCAAAAACTTGATATTCAGCGAGAAAGAGTTTGCCGATATTGAATGGAGCCTCATCCAACATGCCCATCAGCTAGGGCTTTGGGGCTATCGGTTCCCACATTGCGCCCCGCTGGGAGGATGCCTTCGCGAGGGCGACATTGTGATTGGCACCCATGGGGAGATTTACAAATGCCTCGACACGGTGGGCGACGAGCAATGGGTGAGCGGCCATATCGGGAAAGATACTGAGGAAAACCGACCCGACTGGTACGAGCAGTGGCTTCGCTGGAGTCCATCCCAAAGCGCCTCATGCCGGCAATGTGTGCTTCAACCCCTTTGCAACGGAGGTTGTCCCCACAACGCCCTCTTCCGTGACAAGAAACACGGAACCAACCTGCAATGTCCCGACTGGAAGGCAAACTATCGGCGGCAAATCATCGAATTAGCAAAAGAAATCATTCATAAAAACCCAATACTATGAGCGACACAAAAGAATTTAACACATTGGATATAAACTATTTGCGAACATTATGCGAATCCACGGGCGTCTCCGGCTTCGAGAAAGAAGTCTGCGAAGGCTTTCTATCCTATCTCAGAGACGAGGTGAAAGACCCGCATCTTGACACCATGGGCAACGCCATTGCCTTTCTGAGCGGCGACAGCAAGACCGTGATGATGGAAGCACACGCCGACGAGATTGGATTCCAGGTCATCCATATCAGCGATGCAGGCAACATCCACATCCGCGCCAACGGCGGCATTGACGAGCAGTGTCTGCCAGGCTCCCAGGTGGTCATCCAAACCCAATCCCGCGGGCTCATCCCAGGCGTGATTGGCAAGAAACCCATCCACTTGATGAAGGCCGACGACCGCAAACACACCATCGAGACACATCATCTCTGGGTGGACACGGGCTTGTCGCCAGAGGAGGTGAAGTCCGCCATCGGCATTGGCGACCCGGTGGCATTCATGCCCAACATGAAGCTGTTGGGAGACTACCGCATTAGCAGCAAGGCCCTGGACGACCGGATAGGCGTGTTCGTCGTGGCCCAGACGATGAAGCGTTTGGCCATGATGCAATCCCACCTCCACACCATCGCCGGTGTGGCCACTGTGCAAGAAGAGGTGGGTTGCCGAGGCTCCGTCATCGCCAGCTACAGCATCCACCCCGACATCGCCATCACCGTGGATGTCGATTTCGCCACCGATGTACCCGACTGTCCATCAACCCAATACGGTGACATTCTCTTGGGGGCGGGCGTGGTCATCCCGAGGAATGCCGATGCCGACATGGCCTTGAGCCGTCAGATGGAGCAGATTGCCAAAGACAAAGGCATTCCCTACCAGATATCAGCCCGCCATCGCACCACAGGCGGCACCAACGCCTCCAAAATCCAGCTGACACGCGACGGGGTTCACACCATCTCTCTAGGCATCCCCTGCCGCTATATGCACACTCCTGTGGAGATGTGCGACCTTCGCGATGTGGAGGCCGCCATCAAATTAATGGTGGAGTTTTGCCAATCTTAACACTTCCCACTGGCTAAATCAGAATTATTTAGTATCTTTGCATACATTTTTCCAAACGCTATGAAGAAGTATCTCATCGTATTGATCTCATTCTTATGTCTTTGCCTCGACACAGAGCTCTATGCCCAGAGGAGAAACCCTGCCAAAAACGCCGACCTCGCCTTTGGAAGGAAACAATATACCGAAGCCGTTGACCGCTACAAGAAAGCTTACAAGAAAACCAAGCGCAACAAGAGCGAACGGGCTCGCATCAGCTACCAAATGGGTGAGTGTTACCGACTTATTGGTCTGACAAAACGCGCTGAGCCTTATTATAAAAGAGTGCTCAAGACCGACTATATCAGTACCCATCCCGAAGTCTATCTGACCCTGGCGGAGACTTATAAGATGAACGAGAAATACAAGGAAGCCATCGAGTGTTATGAGGAATACATCAAGGCGGTTCCCGACGACCCGCGCGGGCCGCTGGGCCTTGAGACCACCAACCTCATCCAGGAATGGGTGGAGAATCCCTCGCGCTATGAGATGACGGAGCTGAAGAAAATCAATTCCAAGAACTCCGACTTCGGCGCCACCTGGACCGGCTCCAACTTCAACGAGATCATCTTCACCTCCTCGCGCGATGGCGCCACCGGCGGCGAGAAGGAAGGCATCACTGGACAGGACTTCACCGACTTCTGGACCTCGAAGCAGGACCGCAAAGGCGAATGGAGCACCCCCGTGCTGGCCGACGAAGGCAACAACATCAACACCGACGACAGCGACGGCGTCCCCTTCATGAACCAAAACTTCACGAAGATGTATTTCACCCGCTGCCAAGCCGGCGAACACCGCAAGAACGGCTGCCAAATCATGGTCGCCTCCAAGTCGGGTGGCGCCTACTCCAACGCCAAGCCAGTGGAGATTGCCACCGTTGACACCCTCGACATCGTGGGTCACCCCACACTCTCCGGCGACGAGCTCATCCTCTATTTCTCCGCGGAACGCAAAGGAGGATTCGGCGGAAAAGACCTCTGGATCTCCACCCGCAAAAGCACCGCCGAAGCCTTCGGACGCCCCTTCAACCTCGGCGAGAACATCAACACCGCCGGCGACGAGGTGTTCCCCTTCCTGCGTAACGACACCACCCTCTACTTCTCCTCCAACGGCCACGGCGGCATGGGAGGCCTCGACATCTTCGTGTCAACCATCGACACCGCCGGCAACTGGGGCCAACCCGTCAACCTCAAATCCCCCATGAACTCCGTCGGCGACGACTTCGCCATCTGCTTCCACCCCACCGAAGAAAGAGGCTTCATGTCGTCGAACCGAGGCAACTCAAGAGGCATTGACAACATCTACTATTTCGAGGAACCCCAAATCAAGTTCACCTTCTCCGGCACCGTCAAAGACGAGAACACCCTCCAGTTCGTCTCCAACGCCACCGTGCGCTTCGTGGGCTCCGACGGCTCCGTCATGAGCACCCGCACCAACGACAAAGGCTACTTCAACTTCAGCGAGTCGCAAGTCAACAAAAACACCACCTACGAAATCACCATCGACAAGGATAACTACTTCACCCTCAACGCCACCGAGACCACTGTGGGACTGGAGTTCAGCAAGGACTTCGAGAAGGAATACACCCTCCAACCCATTCCCGAAGAACCTATCATGCTGCCCGACATCCTCTACGACTTAGGCAAATGGGACCTGAAACCCCAGTTCGAGGACTCCCTGCAAGGCTTGATCGAAACCCTGCAACTCAATCCCACCATCACCATCGAATTGGCCTCGCACACCGATGCCCGCGACACCGACGAGCATAACGACATCCTCTCGCAGAAACGTGCCCAAAGTGTGGTGGACTACTTGATTATCAGAGGTATCGACCCATTGCGACTGACCGCCAAAGGCTATGGCGAAAGAGTCCCGAGAACCATCCATAAAGACATGACCGTGAAAGGCTACACCTTCAAGGAAGGCACCCGCCTCACCGAGGACTTCATCAACAAGCTTCCCAACAACGACGTGCGGGAAGCCGCCCACCAGATGAACCGCCGCACCGAGTTCCGCATCCTCTCGAAGGACTTTGTGCCTCGCACCAATATCGACGAAAACGCCACCGTCAACATCGCCATCAACCCCACCGAGGCGAACTACATCCCCATCGCCACCGACAGCAGAGGCTACTTCGCCTTCGACGCCCACGTGGACGGCTACAAGGAACTGTTCACCTACAGCCAAAACGCCGAGTTCTGCATGTCGGAAAAGACCGCCCTGCGACTGCTGCAAGACGGACGCATCAACCGCGACAACTTTGAGGGCGACGTGGAGAAAATCCTCGGCACAGGATCGGTGGCCAACGGCGCCGTACTGACCCTCAAGGAAATCAGAATCGCCAACAAGACCCTCTCCAACGTGAAAGTCAAAGTCGTGCAGAAGATGGTGGAATCGTGGGTCATCGGCAAGAACACCCTGAAGGAATTCGGCGACTTCGAATTTGACTCCAAAGAAAAGAAACTCATCTTCAAATAATGGACAACCAACGTTATAGCCAACGCGGCGTCTCCGCCGAAAAGGAGGACATCCACAACGCCATCAAGAACCTCGACAAGGGGCTCTATCCCAACGCTTTCTGCAAGATCATCCCCGATGTCATGGGGCACGACGAAGCCTATTGCAACATCATGCACGCCGACGGCGCGGGCACCAAGTCGTCGCTCGCCTACCTCTATTGGAAAGAGACCGGCGACATGAGTGTGTGGGAGGGCGTCGCCCAGGACGCCGTGGTGATGAACACCGACGACCTCATCTGCGTGGGCGCCACCAACGACATGCTGCTCTCCTCCACCATTGGCCGGAACAAGAACCTCATCCCCGGCGAGGTGATTTCAGCACTAATCAACGGCACAGAGCATTTCCTGCAAAAGCTTCGCGACCTGGGCGTGGGCATCTGGCTCACCGGCGGCGAGACCGCCGACGTGGGCGACCTGGTGCGCACCGTCATCGTTGACAGCACCGTGACAACCAGAATCAGGCGCGACGAAGTCATCGAGAACAACTTGCAGCCAGGCGATGTCATCGTGGCCCTCGCGTCTTACGGACAAGCCACCTACGAGGACAGCTACAACGGCGGCATGGGCAGCAATGGCCTCACCTCGGCCCGCCACGACATGCTAAACCATTATCTGGCAGAGAAATACGAGGAGAGTTACGACCACGCCGTGCCGGAAGAACTGGTGTATTCCGGTCCGCACAAACTCACCGACCCCACTGAGATTCCCGGCGTCGATGTGGGCAAACTCATCCTCTCACCCACCCGCACCTACGCCCCGCTGATGATTCCTATCCTGAAGGAATATCGCAAGCAGATCCACGGCATCATCCATTGCAGCGGTGGCGCACAAACCAAGGTGCTGCATTTCGTGGACAAGCTCCATATTGTGAAGGACAACATGATGGCGTTGCCACCGTTGTTCCGCATGATCCAGCAAGCCTCGGGCACTGACTGGCATGAGATGTACAAGGTATTTAACATGGGTCATCGCTTGGAGATTTACACCAACGAAAAGGCCGCCTATGAAATGATTGCCATTGCCAAACAGTTCAATATTGATAGCCAGATAATTGGCCATGTGGAGGCTTCGGATGTGAAGCGACTGACAATTAAGAGTGAGTTTGGAACATTTGAATATTGATTTTTTAATACAGAGGTGAGCACTGTAGGACAAATAACGAGGATTGGGTGGCTGTCTTCGTATGGAGGTCTCAGCTATATTGGGGAACTCCGCGGCTTAGAGGACCATCATAGGCGATTGGACCTCACCACACGAGAGGACCTTCATAGCATAGAGGACCTCACCACACGAGAGGACCTTCATAGCTTAGAGGACCTCACCACACGAGAGGACCGTCAGAGCATAGAGGACCTCACCACACGAGAGGACCGTCAGAGGCGATTAGACCTCACCCCCCGGCCCCCTCTCCATAATGGAGAGGGGGGGAAGCCTACCGGAGAGGGGGGGAAGCCTACCGGAGAACGGGGCGAAACTACCGGAGAATGGGAGGAAAATGGCGAGAAAGGAGCTGGTATCGTACGTGGACAATTGATCAATCCTGAAAAGTTGGAACTCGCTAAGCATTTCCGGAAGAATCCAACTGAAAAGGAAGACAAGGTCTGGCAGATGCTGCGTAATCGACAAATCAAAAACCTAAAATGGAGAAGACAACAAGTTATTGACGGCTTCATCGCCGATTTCTATTGTGCCGATCTGAACGTTGTGCTGGAAATCGATGGCCCAGTCCATGACAACAAAGAAGAAAAAGAATATGACGATGCCCGCACCGAAGTTTTTAACACAAAAGGCATTAAAACTTACAGACTAAAAAACGAAGATTGCGACCATCCTCATCTCCTATCCTTAATCAATTCTATATTAAAACAAGCCCATAACAGGCCCCTCCCCCTCTCCACCATGGAGAGGGGGTCGGGGGGTGAGGTCCAACCACATACCGAGGCCCAACCACCTACTGTTTCCCACCTCCCCCTCTCCACTATGGAGAGGGGGCCGGGGGGTGAGGTCCAACCACCTACCGAGGTCCTATCACCTATTGAGGCCCAACCACCTACTGCTCCCCACCTCCCCCTCTCCACTATGGAGAGGGGGCCGGGGGGTGAGGTCCAATCACCTACTGAGGCCCTATCACCTACCGAGGCCCCATCACCTACCGAGGTCCAATCACCTACCGAGGTCCAATCACCTATTGAGGCCCAACCACATACCGAGGTCCAACCACCTACTGCTCCCCACCTCCCCCTCTCCACCATGGAGAGGGGGCCGGGGGGTGAGGTCCAACCGCCCACTGAGGTCCACACATCTACTATCTTCCCTTTCATTGAAAAACAACAAAAACCATGGACATCATCGAAAAACTCGAAACGATAAAGCACCGCTGGGAAGAAATGGGCGAGCAACTCGCCGACCCTGCCGTGGCTGCCGACATGAAGAAATTCGTGAAGCTCAACAAGGACTATAAAGACCTGGAGCCTATCGTCCTGGCCTTCAAGGAATACAAAACACTGAAAGCCAACGTGGAAGAGGCCAAAGAAATCCTGGCCACCGAAAAAGACGAGGAAATGCGCAAGATGGCCGTGGACGAGATTGACTCCGCCCAAACCCGTCTCGAACAGCTGGAACAGGACATCCGCGTGATGATGATTCCCAAAGACCCGCAGGACAGCAAAAACGCCATCATGGAAATCCGGGCGGGCACCGGCGGCGACGAGGCCTGCCTCTTCGCCGGAGACCTGTTCCGCATGTATTCCAAGTTCTGCGAAGCCAAAGGCTGGAAAACCGAAGTAACCTCCGTCAGCGAAGGCGCCAGCGGCGGCTACAAGGAAATCGACTTCACCGTGAC
>CACZQL010000143.1 GCA_902783365.1 uncultured Bacteroidia bacterium
TGTAATTTTCATAGTTATACTCGATTTCCTTCTGAGGATATTCCAAGCGGTTGGAAGTCAGCTTGGCATGGTCGATGGTGGTGGGGGTCGCCTTGGTGCGGCGTGCCAGCGCCCAGGCTTCCCAGGGCTGGCGGAAGAGATTGAGCCAGCGTTGCTGATAGATCATCTTCAGGTAGAACGCCTCGCTGCCGTCGTATTCAGGATTCATCCAGACGGCGTAATTCATCACGTTGGCCGCCATGTTGTTGCACCACGACCAGATATCCAGGGTACCCACGTAGTTGGTGTATTGGGGATAGAAATAGGTCCAGCGGCTGGTTTGGCCGGGGATATGGGTCCAGAAGAGGAACGACTGATAGACGCCGGCGCGGATGCTCTCGTCGGCGTTGAGCATCGGGGTGATGCCTCCGATGTTGCGCACCTCGATTTCGGCCTTCATGAACAGCACATCGGCGTAAGTGACCAGGATTTGTGGCACATAACGCTCATCGCGGGTGAGGTAGTAGTTGAAGGGCGAAAAGAGGCACTTGGGGCCTTTGAAGGTATAGCTGCCGTCGCGGCTTTGGGCGTAGGGCGAGCCGCCTTCCACCGGGGTCTCGGCGGTATGGATCTGCGGATAGGGACGCCAGGCACCGTCGGGGAAACTGTCGGTCTTGTGGTTGGTATCGAAGAAGAGGAAGGTGCGGTAGTCGAAGATGCCGCTGCCGTCCATGTCGTCGGTCGAGGAGAGGCAGCTCCATACGGTTTCGCCCATGCGGAGGTTTTTATGCTCACGGAACGACCAGTTGGTGTCCCAGTTGGTACCCAGCACACTGGGCCACAGGCAGATGCCTCCACCGGTGGCGGAGCCTCCCGAGCTGCTCATGAAGGTGTAGATATAGTTATAGGCCTCCACCAGCAAGGGTGTGGCGTAGTCGGGGTCTTTATCGTACATGCGCAAGCCATGACGCAGGATGAGCGAGTTGGCGAACTCGGCCCAGAGACCGTAGTTGTTGCCAAGCAGCACGTCGTAAGAGAGTTTGTAGAACTCGTTGCCCATCGCGGTGGAGTCGGGGTTGTTTTGCAAAAGGTCGCGCGACCACACCAGTTCCTCCAACAGGGAGTGGTAAATGCTTTCCTGGGTGTCCCATTCGGGTTTCATGGTGGCTTGCGAGGAGGCGTTTTCCCAGATGCGTCCGGCTTGCGAGTAAGGCATGTCGCCGAAGATGTCGGTCACTTTAAAAGTCTGATAGGCCTTCATGATATTGAGTTGGGCACGCACTTTGTCGCACACCGTCGTGTCGCCCTGTTCTTCCTCCAATGCGTCGAACCGTCTTTCCAGCTCCCGGATGTTGGAGAGCATCAGGTAATAGTCGGACCAGAGCTGTGAGATGCCTATCTGGGAGTTTCCCCAGGCATCGGAGATCAAAGCACCGAGTTCCGTCTCAGGGTACCAAATCTCGTTTTGCAGATAAAACTGCTCGTTCATGCTCTGCTGCAAGGAACCTACCACGCCGTTGAACAACGCCTCGACAGTGGTGCCCGACGGCGAGAACGGGGCTTCGTTCATCTCCTCGAAGCCCTTGGAACATGAAATCATCATTAATGATACTATCGCGAAATAAAAATACTTTTTCATAGTCAAATTAGTTTTCCGTTTTCAAAAGCTTGCCTTTAAGGAGAACATTACCGACCTCGACCCGGGATAAGAGGCATATTCCAGTCCTTGGGCGTTGCCGGAGCCTTGGGTACCTTCGGGGTTGATGTTGTCGGGCAAAGTCTTGTAGAAATAGAACAGGTCGCGGCCCACCAACGAAAGAGAGGCCTGTTTGAAGAAGTTCTGTTTGTCCAAGAGCTTGCGCGGGAAGTCGTAGGTCAAGGCGAGTTCACGCATCTTGATCCAGGTGTTGTCAACGATGCCCGGGGTGGAGAGGATGTTGCCCCATCCGCCGAAGTTGGGCATATATTTATAAAGGTAATGCACCACATGGTCGTTTTCGACGGCCTGTCCAGTCTCGGTGTTAAGGCAATAGCCGGGAAGGATGACACCGTAGTTGCCGATTTTGTTGCCGTCGGCGTCATAGTAGGGCAGGCCGTTGCCGTCGCGCTCGTAGAGCGTCTCCAGACTTTGCCCGGTCTGCATGGCCACCACGTAGGAGGCGCAGTAGATCTGACCGCCCAGCTTGGCATCGACAAGGGCGTAGAGCGACCAGTTCTTGTAGGAAGCCCTCAGGTTGAGACCTCCCGTCACCAAGGGGGCGCAGTTGCCTATCGGCACGCGATTGTCGGTCTTCAGATAGGTGGTGCCCGTCTCGTTGAGCAAGGGCATGGGGTTGCCATCGGCATCGTAGAAGGGACCTACCACCGTACCGTCGTCCATGGTGTATTCATACACATAGTCCCATCCGTAAATCGTACCGTATTCCTCGCCTTCCTCCACAGCGACGGCGGGACCGTTGGAGCCCCAAATCTCGGAGAGCATATACATGTTGGCACCGGCCAAATCAACAATCTTGTTCTTGTTGCGCGCCATGTTCAGACCCACTTGTATGCCATAGTCCTTGCCTTGGGCGATGTCGTAGGTCATGATGGCCTCGATACCCTTGTTGGTCACCACACCGGTGTTGATGGTCACGTTCGACGCACCCGACGAAGGTGCCAGGGGCGACGAGAGGATCTGGTCCCAAGAGTAGATGTCGTAATAGGTGAAGTCCATGTTGAAACGGGCGCCCAGTCCCAAGTCGAAACCAACCTCAAAGGCGCGCTGGCGCTGGGGTTTCAGGTCCAAGGGAGGCACGGTGCTGGGCAGCGACGAGGAGAGCTGGTGACCGAAGGAGCCTGTGTTGTAGGTATAGTTCAGCTGATACGGCTCGGTGTCGCTCGCCGTCATGGCCCACGACCCGCGCAGCTTCAGGAAGTTCACCGGACCCCAGTTCCAGTTTTTGAAGGCCGAAGTGGGCACGAAACTCAAAGTGGCCGAAGGATAGAAATAGCTGTTGTTGGTGATGGGCAGGGTGGACGACCAGTCGTTGCGCCCCGTCACGTCCAAGAACATCCAGTCGCTGTAGCTCAAGTTCAGGAAGGCATACAAGGAGTTCACCTGTTTCTCCCATTTCGACTCGCCAAAGGTGCGCTCGGTGGCCGACGAGTAGTTATAAATGGTGTAGAGGTTGGCGTAGGCCCAGGTGCCGGAGGTGCCGCTCATGCCGTCGCGATAGCCATGGTATTGTTCACCGCCGAACGAGAAACGCATGTTGAGTTTGGAACCGAAGAGCTTCTCTTTGTGGACGGTGAGCAGGAAGTCCATGTCGCGCGTGAGCGAGGTGCCTTTGCTCTTGTAGTAATAACCTCCTGTCATACCGTCGGCCTCGGTGGGCTTGTGCTTGGTGAGGTAGTTGTCGGCAGTCCAGTCCAAGGCGACCTTGGCGGAAGCGCTGAGCCAGGGGGTCACATCGTAGAGCAAGCGCACCGAACCATACATCTTGTCGCGGTCGAGGGTGGTGTTTTGGTTGTAGAACGTCCAGAACGTGCTGTTGTAGATGTATTGGTAAGGATAGTTTTCGAAATGGTTCATGGTACCGTCGGGATTCTCGTAGGTGGTGGTCTCAAGGCCTTTCCAGCTGCGGGGCCAGCTGTAGAGCAAGCCCTTGTTGAAGTTGCTGTTCGACTCGCCGATTTCAGGGGAGTTCAGACGGTAATAATCCAAGTAGGTGAAGGCCACATCCACCTTGATTTTGTCGGACACGTTGAGCAGCGAGCCCACGTTGACGGTGGTTTGGCGCAGGTTGCAGTTGTCGATGATGGCGTCGGTACGCGAGTCGGTGAACGACACGCGGATGCTACCGAAGTCGCCGGCGTTCTGCAGCGAGATGTTGTTGTTCAAAGTGTGGCCGTAATGGTAGAGCATGCTCAGGTTGTCGGGTTGGGGATCATATTTCCTGATTTGTCCGTCCCACCAAAGCACACTCTCGCCGTTCATCTCGGGACCCCAGCTCTGGGCGCCGCCGTAATAGCCGAAGGTGGTGTTGGTGGGTTCGCCAGCGGGACCGTCATCGACGCTGTAGATGCCCGGGTATTCATACACCTGGTTGCCTTCGTCGTCGGTCAACCCTTCGATGGGTTTGAGGGTAGGGGTGTTGAAGGTGATGGGACCCCCTGCGCCGTATTTGTTCTGCACGGTGCGGTACATGTACGGTTGGGTCACCTTATAACTCATCGAATACGTGATGCCCAAGCCGCGTTGTTTGCTACCTTTCTTGGTGGTGATGAGCAGCACGCCGTTGCCGCCTCTCGATCCGTACAAGGCCGCCGCGGTGGGGCCTTTCAGGATGTCGATGTTCTCGATATCCTCCTGGTTGATGTTGTTCAAGGCGGTACCCCAGTCGCGTCCGCCGCTCCATGAGGTCACGCCGCCTTCGTTCGACATCGGCACACCGTCCACCACAATGAGGGGTTGGTTGTCACCGAAAATGCTGTTGTTGCCGCGGATGGTGATACGCGACGAGCCGCCATCGACACCGGTCGGGTTGATGATTTGCACACCCGCCGAACGACCGCTCAAGGCGCTGATGACGCTGCCCGAGCCTGACCTGGCGACAAGGTCACCGCCGATTTCCTCGGTGGCGTAACCCAACTCACGTTTCTGGCGCTTGATGCCCAAGGCCGTCACCACCACGTCGTCCAACAGCTGGGCGTCTTGGTCCAAGGTGATGTTGATCTTGCTTCTGCCGTTGACCGGCACTTCCTGGGTGCTGAAACCCACGAAGCTGAATACCAGGGTGCCTTTCGAATCGACTGCGATGCTGTAGTGGCCTTCAAAGTCGGTGACGGTACCTCCGCCCTCGCCTTTCACCCTGACGGTGACGCCCGGCAACCCAAGGCCGTCGTCACTGGAGACTACTTTTCCCGTCACCATGATGTTCTGGGCCAGCGACACCATGGGCGACAAAAGCGTCATCACGAAAAGTAAAAGTAAAAATTTCTTATTCATAAATATAGTATTTATTACTTAAAAATAACATTATTCCTGTTTGCTCATCTGGCTGAACGACTTTGGTGACAGCTCAGGCATTTTTCGCATCGTGAAGTTCTTTTTGTCCACCAGCTGTTTGTATTCGAATCTCTTCAACCATTGGGGGCAGTCCAGTTTTTTCCTCGACTTGCAATGGCCTATCATCGATTTTATCAAGACCTCGTATTTGGCGTCGCCGATGCGTTCCGAAGCGACCATTCGGCGGTTTTCGATGATGAGGTCTTCTATCGGGATTTTTACCGGACACACTTCTGAGCAACGGCCACAGAGGGAGCACATCGTTGTCAGGTACTGATATTCCTTCAAATTGGTCATCAAAGGCGTTATCACTGTGCCGATAGGTCCCATGTAGGTGCCTTCGTAGCCATCGCCGCCCAAGCTTTTATAGATGGGACAAACGCTGATGCAGGCGCCACAATGGATGCACGACAATGCCTGACGGATGACTTCGTTTTTCAACAGCTCCGAACGACCGTTGTCGAGCAGGATCACATACATTTGCTCTGAGACACCTCCGTTGCGCGAGGGTCCGAGCGTGATGGAACTGATGGCCGACATGGGCGTGCCCATGGCATGCGCCGACGACAAAGGCAGCAGAATACTCAAGTCCTCCATCAAAGGAATCACCTTGTCGATGCCCGCCACCACGATGTGGGTTTTGCATGAGGCGCACGATTTCAAGATGTTGCCTTCGTTTTCCATCAGCACCACACCGCCAACGTCCGAAAGGAGGAAACTTGCTCCCGTGATGCACACTTGCGCTTTCAGCAGGTCTTGTTTCACTTGATGACGGATGAAATTCACGATTTGCTTGTCGGTGCTGTCCAACTTCAGCTTGTATTTTTCGTTCAGGATGCCGTTGATTTCTTCTTTCGACAGATGCAATGTGGGAAACACAGGATGATAGGGAGCCTGACCCGCCGCTTTCAAGATGTAGCGTGCCACACTGGTCTCATACAAGGGCTTCTTTTTTTCTTCCAAAAATTCATCCAGCCCAATCTCATCGAGGATGGTGGAGTTGGACCGCACCACGCCATCGATGTCGCGTTTGTTGACAATCTCCCAGATGTGCTGTTGGGCGTCTTCCGCGTCGCGGGCCCAAAGCACATTGCCTCCATGCTCGTTGAAGCGGGTCTCAAAGTCCACCAACAGCTTCTCCATGTTCAACAACGACTTGTTGCGCAAGATGCAGGCTCGCTGCTTTTCCAGCTCCATGTCGGTATAGGTGTTGCGGCCATTGGCGAAACGCCGCTCATAACAACCTATATTATAATTGACTTTCTGCCAATGTTCCTCGTTATTCGCACTCATAGTTTCCTTCGATTTGCTCTATTTTTTGCACTCTTCGCTCATGGCGTCCACCCTCAAACGGGGTATTCAGAAACACTTGCACCATCTCCCAAGCCAACTCAAAGGGAATGAAACGGCCTGGCAACGACAGAATGTTGGCGTCGTTGTGTTGCCGAGCCAGTTTGGCCAACTCCACGTTCCAACACAAGGCCGCGCGCACGTGGGGATGCTTGTTGGCCGTCATCTGAGCTCCGTTGCCACTGCCACACAAAATGATGCCCAAAGGGAACTGACCCACCTCTATCGCATGTGCCAAAGGATGAATCATGTCGGGATAATCCACACTGTTCTCGCTGAAACAGCCGAAATCAACAACCTCGTATCCCGCTTCGGTAAGTTTCTCAATTAAATATTGCTTCATCTGAAATCCGCCATGGTCAGATGCTATAGGAATTATTCGATTCATTTTTTAGTTGTTCGTAAATAATTCGCAAAGGTAAATCTTTCTCTCTTTTTTCACAACAATAACCTGTTATTTATGAGTGAATTAACAATGGAATACTATCCTTAAAAGATTGTTATTTTATTGATTTTTAATATTTTAACTATTTATCAACAATTTACCTGTTGATAAATTTCTGTTTTGGGAGATTTTAATTTCATTGGTTGTTCATTTCTTTTTCCGGTCATTTTTTTCAACCTCAATCACCAAAGTTATCAACAGAAAACACCAACCCAATCTGTGGTAAGCTTTTCATTTGTATAAATAATTTACGCAAATCTCAGCAATCTTGAAGTGGTTGAAAATGAAAACGCTTGGCAAAAAAGGACGGTTTTCTCAGAACAGAATCCAAAAAAACAAGCATTATTTCAAAAAGTTTTGCAACTGTTCACAACCTATTAATTACCCATCCACCCAAATTTTTTAAAAAAATATGATTGATTGTTGGATGATAGGCGGTTGAAAAATCCGGGTGCTGACATTTTGAACTTTTTATTAGTTTTGCATCTCAAAGCAAAGCAAAATGACCATGAGAACAACGGTGCGTATTTGGATGTTGGCAATCTTGACGGGCTTGAGTTTGTCTTTGTTTGGACAAATTGAATATCAGGTATTTAGATATGCAAACGACAGCATTTCGAGTGAGGGTACGTTGCGCGACGGCAAACCCGACGGTTACTGGAAAACGTATTATGAGAGCGGGGCGCTGAAATCGGAAGGCAACCGAAAGGATTTTCTTCTTGACGGCGTGTGGTATTTCTATTCGGAAGAGGGCGACACCACTTTGGCGGTCACCTATAAGGATGGTTTGAAGGAGGGACTCCGAAAGATTTATCTTTCGAATGAGATTCAGGTGGAGCGGTTCTGCCATGACCTCCGTTGCGACGAGGTGCGCCGCTACGACAGGCGTTACCATCTGCTGCAAGTGATCCCCATTGAGAATGGCTACGAACACGGCATCTCGCCGGTGTATGACACCACGGGAAGGCTTATCGAGGTCATCACCTACAAGAAAGGGTTCCTCAACACCCGCGAGGTCATCAACCGCTACGACGACAAAGGTCGCAAACATGGTTATTGGAAAGAGTTTTTCGCCAATTTCGACTTGAAGTCTGAAATCTATTACAAGCATGGGCTGCGCCATGGCTTCTACAAGGAATACGACGAGAAAGGCAACCTGAAGAAAATCACGAAGTATGTGAACGATGTGGAGGAAATCATTGAGAGTCAGATGAAACCTCTTCAGATGCAACATGAGTATTATCCCAACGGTCGTGTCAAGCGGGAAGCTTCGTTTCGTGATGGCAAACGCGAGGGTACCTGGCGTGAGTTTGATGAGGAGGGCAACGTAATCAGTTCACAGGTTTACAGTAAAGGCCGTTTGGTACAGTCAGGGGTGATGGATACTGACGGCACCCGTCGTGGCGAATGGGTGGAACTGTACCCTGATAGTACGGTACGTGCCAAAGGTTTGTTTCTCAACGGAAAACGCTCCGGCGAGTGGAACTATTATTTTCAAGGCGGTCAGTTAGAGCAAACGGGTCGTTACCGTGACGGTCAGTTAGACGGCACTTGGACGTGGTACGACGAGTCGGGTCGAATCCTCAAGCAGGAGGATTTCTTGGTCGGGGTACCCGAGGGCAAGTATGTGGAGTACGATGAATCAGGTCGTTTGGTGGCCTCGGGGTCTTATTTCGACGGCATGAAAACGGGACGTTGGAAAGAACAGTCAGGTGATGTCATCACGGAGGGTGAGTATCGCAACGGGCAACAAGTAGGCGAGTGGGTATCCTATTATGCCAATGGCAAGTTAGCTTTCAAAGGTACTTTCAAAGGGGGTTACCCTGACGGTGAGCATCAATATTACTATGCCAACGGTCGCCTTCGCGAGACCCAATCCTACGCTGGTGGCATCCGCAACGGTGTCTGGCGCAAATACCTCGACACCGGCGAGCTTTTCCTTGAGGAAACTTACACCCAGGACAAGGACGAAGTGATCAATTCGGAACTGTAACTCAATTTGCATTCATCCTGTTGACACCGCAGGGATATTTTTTTTCCGAACACCAAGGCCCTGTTATCCGGCTGATGCCCGGCGGGGAAACCGAAACATACGGGATAGTCGTATTCGGCCACCACGTCAAAAATGGTTTGTTCCACGGTGCGGCCAAAGGGATCCTCATTGTCGTGGATGCTGGTTAAACCACCGATAATCAAGGCTTTTAGGTTTTGTAGGATGCCAGCACGTTTCAAACCCATCATCATCCGTTCGATGTGATAGATGTATTCATCCACCTCTTCCAAAAACAGGATTTTGCCGTCGCATTCCGGAAAAGAACGGGAGCCTATCATGCCGTATAGCACCGACAGGTTACCGCCCACCAACTCACCCTCGGCCTCACCGAGGCGGTTTAAGGGATGGGCAGGCCATTGATATTCCAAAGGCAAGTCCTTCAAGGCGTCACAGAGCGACTGCAGCGACTCAGGGGTTTTGTTTTCCAAAAAATAGGGCATCGAGGCATGAATGCTGGGGATTCCCAATCGGTTCATCATGCCGTGGAACACCGTGCCGTCGCTGAAACCCACAATAGTTTTGGGATGTTCCCTCATTTTGGTGAAATCCAAATGGTCGATGATGCGAATGCTGCCGTAACCGCCTCGCGCCAACCAGATGGCGTCGATGTCGTCGCGGTCGAGATATTCCTGGAACACGGCGGTGCGGAATGTGTCGGTGCCGGCGAAGATATGGTCCACGGCAAAAAGACGTTCGTCGTAAACAGGGGTAAAGCCTTGTTGGCGGAGCCAATTCACGGCGAAAGACATTTCTTCTTTTGTTACCTTTCGGGCTGGGGCGGCAATTGCTATGTTCATGTTAATCATCTAATCATGTTTCGCCCTAACCATCTTTCGCCCTACGGGCGATTCTACGAGGGGGTCTATTGTTTCTAACCATCTCTCGTCCGGAGGGCGATTTTCGATTTACATTTTTCTGAGGGCTTTCTGGAGTTTCTCTTCTTTGGTGAGGACATCGAAGTCGCAGAAGGTGATGTCCATGTACCTGGCGATTTTCTTCAGGTCGCCGGAGGGGTCTTTTTTCAAAGAGAAGATGTAGCTGTGGCAGTCCACGCCGAGGAGCACTTCTTTGAGGGCGCTCACTTTATACACAATCTCGTTGAAGAGGCTGTCAGAGTTGATGCCGCTCTTGCATTCAATCACATACAGTTGGTTGTTCTTGATGAAGCACACGTCAAGCTCGTTGTTGTGCTTGATTTCGACACAGCCGTCGATATGCACCCCGATGGCCATTTCTTCGGGGTTGACATGGGTTTTTATAAGGTGATAGACATATTCCTCGAACCATCCTCCGGTCAGGTATTCAATCTCGTTTTTTTGGAGAAACCCTTGTTGCGAGGGGGTGAACTTGATGAAGTTGAGAAACCGGCTCAGGTTGGGGATGGGGATCATGGTGTCGTTGATGGTGGTTTCCACCTCGTGGATGTCGAGGGATTTCCAGTTGCGGTATTTCTCGCGGAGTGCGTCGAGAACCCGGTAGTCGCTGCTGTTCAGTTTCCTTTGCGAAAAGAGCTCGAACATCCTTTGGGTCATGGACCCCTCAAATTGTGGTTGGCTGTGCTGTTCCGCGTCGTTGGTCAGTCCATACACGTCGAAATACTCTCCGAGACGCATTTTGTAGCGGATGGGGTAGATTTCGTCGTCGTTGTCGAAGATGCTGTTGTTGAAGATGGTTTTTACAATGAGGTTCTCGCGGGTTTGCACGTAGTAGAACTTGGCGTGGAAGTTGGAGAACACGTATTGGACCGAGAGGGCCATGTAACGGGTGCCGCCGGCCAGGTTCACGTAATACTGTTCGTTTTTTTTGAGGGCGTTTTGGATGATTCGGCAGATGCGTTCGTAAGTGTATTTGTCGGCATCGCGGCGGAGGATGATGCGCTCCACCACCCCTGGGTCGATGCCTAGGCATTTCACCAGGGGGGTGATGCGCTCAAAGTCTTCGCGTGCTGCTACGAACAGCAGTTTGTCACCCTCCTCAAAATACTCTTTCACAAAAAGGTAGGCGGCCACGGGGTGTTCCCGGGCGATGATGTTGACGAGGGTCTTGGCCATGGTGTTATTTCTTGATGGCCGCGATGCCTGGCAGTTCTTTGCCTTCGATGGCTTCGAGCAGGGCGCCGCCTCCGGTGGAGACATAGCTCACACGGTCGGCCAGGCCGAACTTGTTGATGCAGCTCACGCTGTCGCCGCCTCCGATGAGGGAGTAGGCTCCGTTTTTCTCTGTGGCTTCGACGATGGCTTCGGCCAGGGCGCGGGAGCCGGCGGCGAAGTTGTCGAACTCAAACACCCCACAGGGACCGTTCCAGAGGATGGTCTTGGAGTTCTTGATGATGCCGGCGTAGAACTTGCGGCTTTCGGGACCGCAGTCGAGGCCTTCCCAACCGTCGGGCACGTTCATCGGATCGACCACCATGGTGTTGGCGTCGTTGGCGAAACGGTCGGCCACCACCACGTCGAACGAGAGGTAGAGGTTCACGCCTTTCTGCTTGGCTTTCTCGAGGATTTCCAACGCGAGGTCGAGTTTGTCCTCCTCGCAGATGGAGTTGCCGACGTGGCCGCCCAAGGCTCTCTTGAAGGTGTAGGTCATGCCGCCGCAGAGAATCAGGTTATCGACTTTGGTGAGCAGGTTTTCGATGATTTCGATTTTGGTGGACACCTTGGAGCCGCCCATGATGGCGGTGAAGGGATGTTGGATCTCGTTCATCACTTTGTTGACGGCGGCCACTTCCTTGCCCATGAGGTAGCCGAACATCTTATGGTCGGCGTCGAAGTAATCGGCGATGAGGGCGGTGGAGGCGTGGGCGCGGTGGGCGGTGCCGAAAGCGTCGTTGATGTAATACTCACCGTAACTTGCCAAGGTCTTGGTGAACTCCTTTTGGGAGGCCTTGATGGCTTTCTTGGCCTCGTCGTAACCTTCTTCGCCTTTCTCCACGCCACGGGGTTTGCCTTCCTCCTCGGCGTAGAAGCGCAGGTTCTCAAGCACCAGCACCTCGCCGGGTTTCATGGCATCCACTTGGGGCTTGGCCTTCATGCAGTCGTCGGCAAAAGCCACCGGACGGCCCAGCAGCTCGCTCAGATGGGCGATGATGGGCTTGATGGAGTACTTCGGGTCGGGGTTCTTTTTCGGACGGCCCAGGTGCGACATCAGCACCACCATGCCTTTGTCGTTGATCACCTTCTGAATGGTAGGCAATGCAGCCCTCATTCGGGTGTCGTCAGTAATGTTGAAGTTGTCGTCCAACGGAACATTGAAATCCACGCGAATCACCACGTGTTTGTTCTCAAAATTGATGTTGTCAATATTCGTCATATATGATTTAAGATTTAAAGATTTAAAATTCAAAGATTTAAAAATTCAATTATCAAACTTTCACCTCTCACCTTTCACCTTTCACCTTCATTCTCACTCCCTGTTGTATCATTTCGAAGTCGAAGGGCGAGTTGGTCAGCGTTTCACCTTCGGTCTCCAGGAACAGGCTGTGTTCCGGGATGGAGACGATGCGGATTTTTTTCCCTCGGAAGGTAAGCACTTCTTTCATGTTTTTCACGAAGGTGCCGTCGTAAATGTTGTTGATGTTGGTGGCGAACTTCATCATGCCCACCTTGCGGATGGCGGTGATGTCGAACAGTCCGTCGTTGGGCACGGCGTCGGGCATCATCATCATGCCGCCTCCGTTGTATTTGCCGTTGCCCAGCGAGAGGCTGAGGATTTCATCGTCGAACACCAGCTTGTCATCGACTTGCAGTTGGATGTGCATGCAGTTGAAGTTCCACAGGCATTTGGCCACGCTGAGCATATAACGCGCCGCGCCGCCTTTGCCTTGCATTTTCAAGGCATTGGTGCTTTTGCACACCGCCTCGTCGAGACCCGTTCCAGCCGCGTTGAGGAAAAACCGAACCTTGGGGTCCCCATGATTGTAGTAGGTCACCTTTCCTATGTCGTGCGGGTATTCCACGCCATCTTTGATGATTTTGACATTCTCGCCATAGTCAACCGACATGCCGAAAGTCCTCCTCCAGTCGTTGCCCGTTCCCACAGGTATCACTCCCATGGTGACCTCGGTGGTGGGAAACCGTTTTTGGGTGAAAATGCCGTTGATGATCTCGTTGTTGGTGCCGTCGCCTCCCACCGAAATCACTTTCCGATAGCCTTTCTCTTCTATGAGATTTCGGGTAAGATCAATAGCATGTCCTTGATATTCTGTTAAATGTGAATCAAATTCTATTTTTTCGTTGGTTAATATCTGTTGTATTTCAGGCCAGTCTTTCTCACATTTGCCAACACATGCCTTGGGGTTCACAATGACCAACCATTTTTCGTTGCAATCGCTCATGATGTAAAATACTCGTTCAAAAATTTCCCCAAAATTAAAAACTTATTGCTTATCTACAACCTAAATGAAAAAGAAAATCGTCAATTCAAATAATTATTGTAATTTTGACGCTCTAAATAACGCTCAATATGAAGAGAACTTTTTTAACGTTTTTTGTCATCACACTAATCGCGCTCTTTTTCAATTCTTGTAGCACTGATGTGGATTTATATGCTGAATATAAGCATATTACAGTAGTTTATGGATTGTTGGATTATAAGAAGGATACCAATTACGTAAAGATTAATAAGGCTTTTTTGGGTCCTGGCAACGCGCTTGACATTGCCTTGATTGCCGACTCATGCAACTATCCCGGCAAGCTCAATGCCAAGATTAAGGAGTACCGGGCCAGTGCTATGGGCAACAATTACCAGTTAATTCGCGAGTTCCCGCTCGACACCATCACGATTCACAACAAGGAACAGGGCATTTTTTACGCTCCCGACCAAAAAGTGTATTATACCACGGAGAAGGTCCATTCCGACACGAAGGAGCACAAATACAGATATGCGTTGGAGATTGACCGTGGCGACACCATCTTGACCTCCCAGACCGATGTCGTGGGAGGCAACGTCTATAACATCACGTCCTCGGTGCTTAATTTCTCTACCAACACCGACTTGGGCTATGTGAATTGGATTCCGTTCCCCAACGCCGTGGTGTATGAAGTCATCGTCACCTTTAATTGGATGGAGCAGAAACCGGGTCAGGACACCGTTTTCAGGAACATGAAATGGTCGCTTGGCACTTATTCGGAGTCGGATTTGAACCTGGACAACGGTCAGCTGAAGCTCTCCTACAAGACTAGCAATTTCTACAATGCCCTTGGAGCGACCTTGGGCGCTGATACCCTTGACCAGAGAGTCGATCGTTTCATCGGCACTTATCCCTTGTCCATCACCATCGCGGCAGGCGGTTTGGAGCTTTACAACTTCATCTCCGTGAACGGTCCCTCAAGCAGCATCGTCCAAACCATTCCCGAATACACCAACATCAACGGCGGCTACGGCGTGTTCTCTTCCAGAAACATGGTGGAGAAGAAAGAGGTGCGGATGAGTTCCCAGTCGTTTACCGGTCTGGTTGCGCGCAATTGGGGATTCCGACAGGGAAAATAAACAGAAACACAACAAACTAACTAATAATATGGAAAACAACAAAAAACTCTTCGAGGAATTTCCACCCGTCACCACCGAACAGTGGGAAGCAGTCATCGAGAAAGACCTCAAAGGGGCTGATTACAACAAAAAGCTGGTTTGGCGCACCGCCGAAGGTTTCCAGGTGAGGCCTTACTACCGTGCCGAAAACCTGGCCGACATTCCGTGGACAGGCATGAACCCCAACGAGTTCCCCTACGTCCGTGGCAACAAACCCGAAGGCAACGAATGGCTCGTCCGACAGGACGTCACCGTGAGAGACGTCAATGAGGCCAACAAAGTGGCTTTGAACGCCTTGAGCCGTGGCGCCAACAGCATCGGCTTCAAGTTGGAGTACGACAAGGCTTACACGGCCATCGAGATCTCCACCCTTTTGAACGGCATCGACCAGAAAGCTGTGGAGATTAACCTCTACAACAACAAGTATCACCTCCCGTTGCTGGAGATGCTCTCCAAGATTCCGGGCGTGAAAGGCTCGTTGAACTACGACCCGCTGACCCGTTACCTGCGTCGCGGCACCTGGTTCGTCACCGAGAACACCGACATGGAGCTGGCTTACATCATGGTGAAAGCCGAGATGCCTGGCTTCCACACCATCGGCATCAACGGTCATGTGTTCACCAACGCCGGCGCCACCATCGTCCAGGAGATGGCCTTCAGCCTCGCCGTGGGCGCCGAGTACCTCGACATACTCACCGAGAAGGGTCTGACGATTGATGAAATCGCCCCCAAGATGCGCTTCAACCTCGCCATCGGACAGAACTACTTCATGGAACTGGCCAAGCTGCGCGCCTATCGCCTGCTGTGGGCCAACATCGTGAAGGCCTACGGTGGCAAGGAGGAGAACGCCAAGATGCACATCCACGCCACCAACGCCGAACTGGGCATGAGCCTCTACGATGCCTACGTCAACATGCTGCGCACCACCACAGGCACCATGTCTGCCGTCCTCGGCGGTGTGGACTCCTTCGCCGTGATGCCCTTCGACACGCCGTTTGAGGTTCCCACCGACTTCGCCGACCGTATCGCCCGCAACCAGCAGCTCATCCTCAAGGAAGAGGCCCACTTCGACAAAGTGGCCGACCCCGCCGCGGGTTCCTATTATATCGAGAACCTCACCGAGAGCCTCGCCGCTGCCGCCTGGGACCTCTTCAACAAGATCCAGGATGAAGGCGGTTACCTCGAAGCCGTCCGCAAAGGCATGATCCAAGGCCTCATCAAAGAGAGCGCCGCCAAGAAGTTCAGCAACGTGGCCACCCGCCGCGAGACCATCCTCGGCACCAACCAGTACCCGAACTTCACCGAGACGATGAAGTTCAATCCGGAACCTTGGGTGTTCGAGGCTGACGACCGCCGCGACGAGAACGCCGAGGTCGAGACCATCGTCACCTTCCGCGCCGCCCAGCAGTTCGAGAAGCTCCGTTTCGCCACCGACGTCTATGCCCAGGACCACAAACGTCCCATGGCCTGGATGTTTACCTACGGCAACCTCGCCATGCGCAAGGCCCGCGCCAACTTCGCCTCCAACTTCTTCGCCTGCGCCGGCTTCCAAGTCGTCGATAACCCGGGCTTCAAGACCTTGGACGAAGGCATCGCCGCCGCCCGCGAGGTGAAACCCGAGATCCTGGTGATCTGCTCCTCCGACGAGGAGTACGGCGAAGGCAACGCCCTTCAGATCTACGAAGCCTTGAAGAACGATACCATCGTGGTGCTCGCCGGCAACCCCGAAGGCACTGCCGACATCCTCAAAGAGGCTGGCCTGAAGTACTTCATCCACGTGAAGAGCAACGTCTTAGAAACCTTAACGGAGTTCCAGAAACAATTAGGTATAACAAAATAAAAAATATATGGTGGAGCACCTCGAAGAGGTGCCCCCTCAATAACCCAGGGTTAAGCGAGCAAAGCTCGCTTAACCCTGGGAGAAAGGAGTAAACAATGAAACCTAACTATAAAGACATCAACATCAACGCTATACCTAAGCACAGCGGCCTCATCCTGCCGAATGGCGAGCCTTGGGAAACCGCCGAA
>CACZQL010000144.1 GCA_902783365.1 uncultured Bacteroidia bacterium
GGATTGACATTGAGCAGAAAGATTTTCAAAAACGACATTTTGCAGAATGCGGAAATCAAGGCTTTTGCCAACTCGTTCAACGATGTGCCTATGATTGATGAGGAGTTAAGCTTCGGACGGATGCTTTACAAACACCTAAACAGTAAGGACTACGACAATGCCGCAAAGGTTTGTTTGCATTTCGCCATCGAGAAACTGAAAGTGGGCGACTATCGCAGTGCTGCGCTATTGGCCAAAAAGATGTTTGATGTGATGCTGGATGACGAATGTCTGAACAACGCTACAAAGGATATTCCGCTGTTGAAAGATTGCAGCATGACTTGTGACTTTATGAATGCGGTGTTGTGCCTTTACAGTGGCCGGTATGAAGAAGCATTTGGGTATTCGGATATGGTACTTGACAAAAAGGCGGCGCAAAAAAAGAGCCCTTGTTTGGAAGCTTTGTTTATCAAAGCGAAAGCACTGTACCACTTGGAGCGATACGAAGAAGCTGCCGATGTTGTCAAGCAAATTCGCGAAGTATCGACCAACTCCGAGGAAAAGATGGAAATAGACAAGAAGCAGTATCTTTTCGAAGCACAACTCAATCAAAGGCTTGGCAATTCAGTTATTGAGCCTTGCCAGCAGTTGATTAAACTCTGCCCTGAGTATCTACCCGCTCACATAATGTTGCGGAAAGAAGCACTTGCCAACAATTTGTTTATCGAGACGGACGAAGAAGAGCAGAACGCATTTGTCACTGCTTTCAATGATGTGGATGTCTCCGCAAGCGTTTTTGAAAAGCAACTTCAGGAAGCCGATAAGACTCAACTGGAGTTTAAGCTGTTTTGCAGGAGAGTGCGTAAAATAATGCAGGAGGAATAAGTGATTTACAGTTAAACGTGATAATATGAAACAAACTGGTATGGAAAATGAAAATGACAACTTCTTCAGTTTTGGAAAACTTGCATTTTGGATCGGTTATCTCTTCTTGATGATCTTATGCAGCCTGTCCATATTAGCCGCAATCATCTTCTGTTCTGCCTGCGGGGTGGCAGTCTTGATTTATGTTGCCTTTTGGGTATTGCCATACCGGATAGGGCCCCTGGAACGCAGCATCTGCAAACGCTTAGACAAAGAAGGCTATCATTACGAAAAGAACGAAGGAACACTTTATGTGACCAAGAACGACAGCCGTTTCCAAATTCAATTGGCTGATAGCTATAACAGAAAAATCAAGCATCTTTATGTTTTGTACAAATTCAGGGATGATGATTTCGGGAAAGTCAATAAGGATGGTTGGAGCCGAGCTGCCAACGTGATCAACATCAATAATACGGACACTATATTTGTTGCGCTGGAAGATCATCTTTGCTGTTGCTACCAGACGTCCATCAGCAACTCAAAGGATTTCATGTATGAGTTTGATCATGCATATCAAGCCATCGGAGAAGCCATAAGGGATTACGGTAAACTAATGCCTTTTCTGGAACGCGATTATCCAAATATGGCTGAAAACCAATCAGGCATCGGATTCAAACCAAAAGAATCATGAGCGTTCATGTATTCTTAAAAGGTACCCATATCCCCATTTTCAGCTAACCATCACCCCCTCAAATCATCATTTTTGGTGATTCCTCCGAAGGTTTGGATGTCGGAATTTTGCATCGTGAATAATACGATGATGCAAATTCATACAACTAAACAATAAAACCCATGAACAAAACAACGAAAACACTAGCCCTGATCGCTGTATCATCGCTTTTTGCCCTGAGTTTCAACTCCTGCGGCAAAGACAAAGTCATCGAAGAAAAAAACAAAGAAACCAAAGAGGCCATCGTGAAGCAATACCTCGACCACACGGTGTATGCCACCTACGGCTCCCTCGCCGTGGAGTCGCAGAAACTGGTGGACGGTTTGGAGGCCTTGCAGGACGACAGGACCCAAGACAAGCTGAACGAGGCCGCCGAGAGCTTCCTCGCCGCCCGCAAATGGTGGGAGAAGAGCGAAGCCTTCCTCTTCGGCGCCGCCTCCGACTTCGGCATCGACCCGCACATCGACTCGTGGCCCTTGGACGAAGATGCCTTCAACCATCTGATGGACAGCCCCAACATGATTGAACTGCTGGCCACCGACGAAGACGGCACCGTGGCCGGCGAACAACTCGGCAACGCCCTGCTCGGCTTCCATGGCATCGAGTACATCCTCTTCCGCGAAGGACAACCCCGCAACGTGAACGAACTCACCGACGACATGATGACCTACGTGGTCGCCGTCGCCCGCGACCTCCGCAACCGCTGCTTCCAACTCGAAGTGAGCTGGAACGATGACGCCCCGGCTGAACACGCTGCCCTGATGGAGGAACTGGAACTCAACACCACCGTCAACGGAGGCAACAACAGCTATGGCGCCAACATGCTCCTCGCCGGACAGGCTGGCAGCACCTACGCCACTTTCACCAACGCCCTGCAAGCCATCGCCGACGGCTGCATCGACATCGCCGACGAAGTGGGTACCTCCAAAATCGGCAAACCCCACACCGGCGAAGACCCCCACTATGTGGAGTCGCCCTACAGCCAGCGCTCGAAAGAGGATTTCTACGACAACATCATCAGCATCCAAAACGCCTACATGGGCGGCAATGACCTCCAACGCGACGAGGACAAGTCGCTGCATGCCTACATCGCCGACGGCAACCAAGCCCTCGACGAAAAGACCCTCAAGGCCATCGACAACGCCCTCGCGAAAATCAACGCCATGAAGGCCCCCTTCGTGCAATACTACTCCGACGCCACCGCGGGCGCAGCCATGGAAGCCTGCCAGGAACTCTCCGACGTGATGGCGGAAGTGAAAGAAGAAATCGCTAATTTTGACAAATAATCCATCCTCGACATGAAAAGAACATTCGGAATCATCAGTATGGGATTGCTCCTTGCCATGACGGCTTGTGGCGGCAAGGACCCCATCCCCACCGACCCCCAGGTGCTGGAAGAGACCTACGCGGGCGGTGAACTCGGAACCACCTTCAACAGTACCCAGACCGCTTACGAGGACCCCACTCCCGCCGTGGAGAACGCCGGCCTCACCAGCCGTTTCAAATACGGCGAGTACTTCTTTGAGCGTACCTACACCCAAAACAACGAGCCTTTCGACGGCCTCGGCCCCCTCTACATCCGCAGCTCCTGCATCGCCTGCCACCCCGGCTACGGCCACGGCATGCGCATGAACCGCTATCGCGCCGACGACTGGGGCAACGGCTATCTCCTTGTGGTCACCGACCGCAACGACACCTACCTGAGCTCCCTCACGGGAATGCCCCAGACCAAGGCCGTGCCGCCTTTCAAGGCTCCTATCGACGAGAGCAAGATCGAAATCAACTGGCTGAGCTACGTGGATGAGTGGGGCAACCGCTTCCCCGACGGCGAAAGCTACAACCTGACCTATCCCGAGGTGTATATCCCCGAGGACGCCTATTACGTGCCGCTGCAAGTGGGCGGCAACGAGATCCCCTACAGCGACGTGGTGGTCCGCCTGGAGTCCACCATCGGCATCTATGGCACCGGCCTCATCGACGCCATCCCCGACGACTCGCTGAAGGCACAATACCAGAAAGAGGAAAACGACGGCTACATGAAGAACGGCCTCAACCCGGCGATGTGGGCCGGCGGCGACTGGGCCCCGACGGGCTTGTATGGCAACACCAGCCATCCCAAGAGATATACCTACGCCCTGACCCGCGGCCCGCTGCAGGACGCCCCGGGCGCCAACGCCATCTGGAACATCACCAACGTGACGCATCCCACCAAGATGGGGCATTACATGACCGCCGCCTACGCCGCGACCGCCTCCAACGACCCCGAAGTGCAGGCCTCGTTCTACCAGTACTTTCCGCAGTATAACCTCACGGGCGACGTGCAGGCCGACATCTACAACTACCTGATAATGAACGACCAGATCCCCGCCGAGCTGAAACAGCCTGAGATGAGCGGCGAGGAATACAGCGACTTCATGGTGTGGCACCGCGGCCTGGCCGTGCCGGCAGCCCGTAACCTCGGCGACGAGGAGGTGCAACGCGGTCGCCAGCTCTTCCGTGAGCTCGGCTGCGCCTATTGCCACCGTCCCTCATGGCAGACCGGCGACGACGACTTCACCGACCCGGCGGGCTTCTTCGCCGACAGCGACCCCCGTCTGCCTCGGTATCCCAACCAAAAGATATGGCCTT
This sequence comes from uncultured Bacteroidia bacterium, assembly GCA_902783365.1. Classification (GTDB taxonomy): domain Bacteria; phylum Bacteroidota; class Bacteroidia; order Bacteroidales; family F082; genus Limimorpha. Next base: position 4,202 of record CACZQL010000144.1, read on the forward strand.
ACAGCGACTATATCCAACACAAGCTTCACATGGAGAACGACATCCGCACGGGATGGTGCCGCACCACGCCGTTGTGGGGTAGGGGCCTGTCGGCCATCTGCACCGGTTCGAGCGACCGCCTGCACGACTGCCGCGCCCGCACCGTCATCGAGGCCATCATGTGGCACGGCAACGCCGAAAGCGACGCCCGCCGCTCCGTGGAACAGTTCCGCGAGCTGGAAAAGGCCGACCGCGACGCCGTCGTGAAGTTCATTGAAGCCATCTAATTTAAGGTGAAAGGTGAGAGGTGAGAGGTGAAAGTTTTTTTTGTAATTTTGGAGAGATGAAAGAGAAACACATTTTAAGGACGGTTTCGGGTTTCTTTATAGGGACCTTGATGGTGGGTTTGATCGTGGCGATGGCCACGGGTACGGTGGTGGAGCGGTTCCATGATTCCGACTATGCCCTGAGCCATGTTTATGGCGCATGGTGGTTCGTCGGGCTGTGGGCGCTGCTGGCCATCGGATTGGTGGTCGTGGGGTTCCGTAGGAAGCTTTGGAAACGTCCTGCCGTGGGTGCCTTGCATCTCTCCATCCTCTTGATTCTCACCGGCGCGCTTCTGACTATGCTCACCGGACAACACGGTGAGATGACTTTGAGGCCCGGCGTGGCCTCCCATGAGTTCCAAATCGAGAAACACGGCGCGACAAGCCGTGGCGAGTTGCCTTTCACGTTGACGCTGGAGCGTTTCGAGGTGGAGACCTATCCCGGAACCCGCTCTCCGATGGATTTTGTAAGCCATATCACTGTCGGAGACCTCTCGGGCAAGCCGTTGGAGACCACCGCGATCTCCATGAACAACATCTTGAAACACCGGAATTACCGTTTCTACCAGAGCGATTACGACGCGGAAGGCAACTCCACCCTCTCGGTGGCTCATGACCCCTGGGGCATCGCCGTGACCTACATGGGCTATGTCCTGCTTTTTATCGCCCTCGTCGGGCTTTTCTTCGACCGTAAAGGACAGTTCCGGCAGTCGCTTCGTGGCCTCTCCGCCAAGACGGCTACCGTGATGGCTGTGCTCGTGTTAGGTCTTGGCGTCTCCGCCTCCGCGACTCCCGCCAAACCCCGCACTTTGCCCAAAGAAAGCGCCTCGAAGATGGGGGAGATGTATGTGATGTACAAAGGCCGGGTGTGTCCTTTGCAGACCTTGGCCAAGGACTTCACCACCAAGCTCTGCGGCAACGCCCGTTACCATGGCTACACGCCGGAACAGGTGTTGGGCGGCTGGCTTTTTTATTATGACGACTGGAAAGAGGAGCCGATGTTCAAGCTCAAGGGCGGCGAGGTGCGGCAACAGCTTGGCGTCAATGGCCGTTACGCCCGCATGACCGATCTGGTGGACCTCTCCGGCGAAAGCAAACCCGCCGAGGCCGCCAAATCCCTTCCAATGGGCGACCCCCTGCGCAAGCGCTATAGCGCGGCAGACGAAAAATTACAGTTGGTCAACATGCTGAAAAACGGCAAGTTGCTGAAACTCTTTCCCCATGCCGACAGTCTCGGGAACCTCAGCTGGTATTCGCAGGGCGACCAGCTCCCTTTGGATCTTCCCGATGACGAGTACCTCTTCATCCGCAAACAGATGAGCCTTTGCCAGGAATATGTGGTGAAGGGGGAGTTCGCGGCCTTGGACGAGGTGTTTGAGAAGACCCGCGTCTATCAGGAGCGACAGGCGGGCGGGGTGTTTCCTTCCAAGGCCAAGGTGCAGGCGGAGCGATGGTATAACCGTTTGAGCGCGGGCAAGTGGCTGGCGATGGCCAACATCACTTTTGGGTTGTTGTGCTTCGTCATGGCGTTGATCAGCCTGGGCAAGGGGAGACCCTTGTTCAAGCCGGTCAGGGTGGTGGCGACGGTTTGGATGTCGTTGTTGTGTGCGTTTTTGGCCCTGCTGTTTGTGCTGCGATGGGTGGTGGGAGGCCATCTTCCCATGGCGGGAAGTTTTGACTCGATGAACCTGTTGGCGTTGGCCCTTTGTGTGCTGACCTTGGCCTTGTCGGGGCGGGTGGAGATGGCCTTGCCCTCGGGCTTGTTGATGACGGGTTTCGTGTTGTTGGTGCAGATGATGGGGGGTGCCAACCCTCCAGTGACCCATTTGATGCCAGTGTTGTCTTCGCCCTTGTTGAGCCTGCATGTGACGGTGATCATGGTGGCTTACGCCTTGTTGTTTTTTGTGATGTTAAATGGCATCAGCGCGGTGGTTGTGCGGTTCACCCAGTCCGCGAACCAAGCGTATTTGGAGCGTCTGCGAAGCATCAGCATGGTGATGTTGTATCCAGCCGTGGCGTTGTTGGCCATGGGCATCTTCATCGGAGCGGTTTGGGCGAACATCTCATGGGGCAACTATTGGTCGTGGGATCCCAAGGAAGTATGGGCGTTGATTACCTTGTTGGTTTACGCGATGCCATTGCATGACGGCATCTGGAAGGCGTTTCGGAAGCCGATGTTTTTCCATCTTTACAGTGTGGTGGCCTTTTTGAGTGTGTTGGTCACCTATTTCGGTGTGAATCTGTTTTTGGGCGGGATTCACGCCTACGGTTAAGGGACTTCCGGGTCTTGGCGCTGAAGCCGATACTATAAGTCGAGTCCTCAACTGATAATCCGCTACTTTAGGATAACGGCATCCGACATCTTGTCTGAAACCATCCGACATTTTGTTTATCAAGCTGTTATTTGTCGTTTTTTTCCCCGACCATTTATCCGCACTTGTTGCACGAGTGCGCATTTTTATTATTTTTGAGCCCATATTATTTTGATAGACTATAAAATGAAGACGGTCAGGGACATACGATCACCTTCAGCAAAACCGTCACGGATAACACACAATATACCGCTCCTTTCGGGTTTATCGATGGCGCCACCATCAAAAACCTGAAGGTGACGGGCACAGTCACCTCCAACGGCAGATTTTCGGGCGGTGTGGTGGCCTACGCCAAAGGCAGCAGCAACAAACCCTAACTGGATGACGGTTAGGTTTTTGGTTTTTAATGTGGTCGTGTGTTCTTGAGGGCTTGCCGAAATCGTCTTGGATTTTCAAGGTGGATAATGCATTCTCAACAAAACCATCTTTGGCTTCTATGATTTTTCCCTTTGTATGAAAATAATCCGTATTTCTGAAGTCAAATTGAACAAGCACAATGAAAACCACAAAGACATTCAATATCTATTGCGACGAAAGCACACATTTGCCCCATGATAGGCATCCCTACATGGTACTTGGCTATGTCAGTATCGCTTACAACCAGATGGATATGGCGAAGGCGCAAATCAAGGAAATCAAGGAAAATGAGATGAACCTTGAAAACAACTACAATGTCTATCTCGACATTAAGGACACCTCACCTGCAAGGAAGTTGAAGAAGAAGGGGAGAAACATCGCGTTTTCGACATGAACAGGTCTCGTAGGTTGCATTGGATTAAACCACACATGGACGAAACCACGGGCGAAGCTAATGTGGAAGTTTTCAGTGTGGTTGAGCGCGACCAGAAAAACCGCAAGGACATCACACGGACTTACATCTACAATATACCCCAAAAATATGTCATCGTATTGGAGCCTCAGGTGAGAAGCGGCAACGCTTATTATTTGCTGACAGCTTATTACCTTGATGAAGATTATGGGGAAAAGCAGATGAAGAAGAAAATGAAGAAGGGCGCACGGACAAAAAGCCGTGATGATTCCCGCCGACAATCAATACACCTCGCAAGTGCTGTATCGTCTTGGGTTCCATTGGTCGAGCACTTCGTGGGACTATGTGGACCAAATGTTGGCCGCCATCGCGGGCTTTGGGTATTTTGAACTGTAAAAGATAAGGCAGCCCTCAAACGAAGGCTGCCTTTCATATTCAGGTTAGACGATTGTTGTAGGGTTAGTATTCGTAGACATCCCAGCCAGATGGGATACCGTTGTTACCCGTGGTCCAACAGGATGCACCCTTGGCCTTGGTGAACGTGCCGTAAGGTTTCACTCCGTTGAGCCAGTCTGTGGTGCAGTAAGTGCCATTGATGGTGGTGGCTAAGCAGGTCACTTGTTCGATGGTACCGCATCCGGAAAACATAGAAGCATAGCACCTGTCGAC
>CACZQL010000145.1 GCA_902783365.1 uncultured Bacteroidia bacterium
AGAAGCGCTAAATAAAACGCAAAACCCGCTGAAACCAGCGGGTTTTGTTGTTGGTGGGACGTACTGGACTCGAACCAGTGACCTCTGCCGTGTGAAGGCAGCGCTCTAAACCAACTGGGCTAACGTCCCTCCTTTGATTTAAAAGAGACGCATCGCATTGCGTCTCTGTGTGTGGGGCGAACAAGGATCGAACTTGTGACCTCATGCCTGTCAAGCATGCGCTCTAAACCAACTGAGCTACCGTCCCATTGCGGTTGCAAAAGTACAGCTTTTTTTGTTATCTCCAAGAAAAAAAAGAACTTTTTTTTGAGAAAACTAAAAATATGCCTACCTTTGCCATGCCAAACGAATCGGCATTTCTTTGTAATTAATTATAAATCAAAATATTATCATCATGATGCAGAATAATATCGTTCCCATTGACGTAGCAAAAAAACTATTTAACGAAAGCGGTTTGGCCAGTATCGGCAAGGCTGGCATCCGTGAGATTAACAAATTAGCCCGCGACATAGAGGCTGCCTCTGGCCAAAAGTTCATCCACATGGAAATCGGAAACCCCGGTCTGCCCGCGGCACGTATCGGCGTCGAAGCCCAAATCAAGGCTTTGCAAGACGGTGTCCCCGCCAACTACCCTCCTATCGACGGCATCCCGGTACTCAAGAAAGAGGCTTCCCGTTTCATCAAGAACTTCCTGAACCTCGATGTTGACGCCGCCAACTGCATTCCGACCGTTGGCTCCATGCAAGGCGGCTTCGCCTCCTTCATGATTGCCGGTCATACCAACATCAAGAAGAACACCATGCTCTTCATCGACCCGGGCTTCCCGGTACACAAGTTCCAGAACAAGGTACTGGGCATCCCCATGGAGCATTTCGACATCTACGACTACCGTGGCGAGAAGCTGCGCGCCAAACTCGAGGAAGTGCTGAGCAAGGGCAACATCCACAGCCTGCTCTACTCCAACCCCAACAACCCGACTTGGGTGTGCCTCACCGAAGAAGAGTTGCAAATCATCGGCGAGCTGGCCAACAAATACGACGTCATCGTGATGGAGGACCTTGCCTATTTCGGCATGGACTTCCGCAAGGACTACAGCCATCCTGGCGAGGAGCCCTACCAACCCACCGTGGGCAAATACACCGACAACTACATCCTGATGATCTCGAGCTCCAAGGCGTTCAGCTACGCCGGCGAGCGCTGCGCCATCATCGGCATCAGCAACAAGCTGGCCCAACGCCATTATCCTGACCTGAAAGATTTCTGCGGACAGGAGGTCTTCTTGCGTGCCATCCTCTTCGGTGCCCTTCACCCGCTGAGTTCAGGCACTTCACATTCAGCCCAATACGCCCTGGCCGCCGTGTTCAAAGCTGTGAACAACGGCACCTACCGCTACCGCGACGACGTGATCGAATACGGTCGCAAGGCCGAGCTGATGAAGAAGGCCTTCACGGATAACGGCTTCTACATCACCTACGACGAGGACTGCGGAGAGCCCATCGCCGACGGCTTCTACTTCACCTTCTGCTACCCGGGCTTCACCGGTGCCGACCTGGTGGAAGAGATGCTGTATTATGGTGTCTCCGGCATCTCGCTCGACACCTGTGGCAGCAAGAAACAAGGCATCCGCGCCTGCACTTCGCTCATCCAACGCGACGAGATCCCAGTGCTGGCCGAGCGTCTGAAAGCCTTCGCTTTGGACCACCCTGTGAAAAACTGATAACTGTTCACTGCTCACTGCAAACTGACAACTGATTCAAGTTTCGCCAGTGGAGTGACAGGATGGAGGAACGGCCTGACCCCGAAGGGCTCAACGGTAACAGCCAACGGGAGGTAACAGCTATCAGCCCAGGGCAACGCCCTGGGGATGACAACGGATAATCAAAACGCCCTGAAAGGGCAAAAGCCTTCATAATGTAAACAAGGCTTTTGCCCTTTCAGGGCGTTTCCATAAACATCTTTCTGAAACCCAGGGCGTTGCCCTGGGCTATTGGCTCGTTGCCCCTGTCGGGGCGCCCCTTGAGAACACATGCGAAACTCGACCAACTGCCAACCGCCAACTGCCAACTGCCAACCGCCAACTGTCAACTGCCAACTGTTAACTGAAAAACTCCCTGAAAAGTCTAGCCAACTCCTGCTCATCGTCGATGAGTTGACGGAGGTGTTCGAGGCGGGTAGCATTGGGCGAATCGGGAAACCATAGCTTCAAGTACCCGCCTCTACCGTATTTCTCCTTCAGATGAGCGACCATGCGTCGGTATTGCGCCTCTTGGTCCAATTCGGGATAATGATCCAATCCATATTGGATGGTACGCCTGACGATGGTCTCCGGATCGATGAAACGGTCGGCCTCGGCCACGATACGGCCATAAAGAGTACGGGGTGCCTGTTTTGCCGAGGCGCGATGGTCCTCCGCGGCATCCGCCATGGTTTGAATCTGCTCCTCGGTAAACCACTGCCGCAAACGGGCGTCGGCCTTGATGATTTGCGCCGACACCTCGTGATGATGTTCCCTCCCCTCACAAAGTCCCGTGTCGTGATAGGCCGCGATGGCATAAACCATGTCGAGGTTGACATCCAACTTTGAGGCGATTTCGAGACTTTGTTGGATGACCATGAGGACATGGTCGCGACGGTGTGCCTGGTCGAAATGGTCGTAACGAGGAAGGATCTCTTGCTCGACGTACTGTTGCAGTGCTGGATTCATGGCAATGGCGTTGTTGGACGCTGCAAAGATAACGTTTTTTGCGACCAAACGAAGGTCCAAGAATCGGTCGTTATTTAAAATCGTTCTAAATTAACAATCTCCGAGGAAATAATATTAAAAGAGGTGTGTCAATTGAGCAAAAAAGAGTAATTTCGTGCCTCGAATAATTGAAAACAACAAAAAACTTAAAATCTAATCAATATGGCAAAATTCAGAGGAGCCATCGTCGTTGACATTGAGCGTTGTAAAGGCTGTGGCGTTTGCATCACGGCTTGTCCATGCAAGGTCATCGAATTGGCAAAAGAAGTTAATGGAAAAGGTTACAATTACGCCTACATGGCGAATCCCGAAGCCTGCATCGGCTGCGCCAGTTGCGGCATCACTTGCCCTGACGGCGTCATCAAGGTTTACAAGAAAGCCCTGTAATCAACCTATTGTCTAACAAATCAAAAAAAACTTACATAATGGGAGAATTAAAACTGATGAAGGGTAACGAGGCATTGGCCGAGGCCGCCATTCGCTGCGGCGCCGATGCTTATTTCGGATATCCCATCACTCCTCAGTCGGAAGTGATTGAGTATCTGTCGGAACAGAACCCTTACGAACGCACCGGCATGGTCGTTCTTCAAGCTGAAAGTGAATTGGCAGCCATCAACATGGTGTATGCCGCGGGTGCCGCTGGCAAGCATGTCATGACCTCATCGTCGAGCCCGGGCGTGTGCCTGAAGCAGGAAGGTCTGGCCTACATCGCCGGTGCCGAGGTGCCTTGCGTCTTTGCCGACGTGGTGCGTGGCGGCCCGGGCTTGGGCACCATCCAGCCTTCGCAGGCCGACTATTTCCAGAACACCAAGGGTGGTGGCAACGGCGACTATCGTAATATCGTCCTCGCCCCCGCTTCCGTCCAGGAGATGGCCGACTTCGTGCCGTTGGGCTTCGAACTGGCTTTCAAATACCGCATGGCAGTGTGCATCCTCTCCGACGGCGCCATTGGCCAGATGATGGAAAAGGTCGTTCTGCCCGAGCAGAAACCCCGCCTCACCGAGGAAGAAATCAAAGCCAAGTATCCTTGGGCATTGACAGGCCGCAAGCGTGGCACGCAGCATCGTGTGATCACCTCGCTGGACCTCGACTCCGCCCGCATGGAAGAGCACAACCGCGCTTTGCAGCGCAAATATGATGAAGTGACCAAGAACGAAGTCCGTTACGAGATGATCGACTGCGACGACGCCGAGTACGTGTTCGTGGCCTACGGCTCCAGCGCCCGTATCGCCCAGAAGTCGGTACAGCTCGGTCGCGAGGCCGGACTGAAAGTCGGTCTGCTCCGTCCCATCACTTTGTGGCCCTACCCGACCCAAGCCATCCGCGACCTCATCGACAAGGGTGTCAAGGGATTCCTCTCAGTTGAGCTGAGCTGCGGTCAGATGATCGAAGACGTGCTGCTGGCCTGCAACGGCCGCGTGA
>CACZQL010000146.1 GCA_902783365.1 uncultured Bacteroidia bacterium
CTCGCCTTCGGGCAACATGCAGCTCATCCTCTCCATGGCCTGCATCCGCTACCGCCTCACCCCCGAGGAGGCCCTCAACGCCACCACGCTCAATACCGCCTACGCCATGGGCGTCAGCGATGAGCTGGGCAGCGTCACCCGCGGAAAGACCGCCAACCTCATCGTCACCGAACCCATGGAGCGGCTCGAATTCATGCCTTATTATTATGGTGCCAACAAAGTGGCAAAAATGATTTTAAACGGAAAATTTGTATCATGAAAAGAATAGTTTATGGTAAAATGGCCTTTTTAGGGGCCGCTTTGGCAATGACCCTCTTGCTCATGCCTTCTTGCAAAGACCGGTTCAATTACGATCATCTCGAAACCGTGGAGATGTCCGGACAATGGAAGCTTCCGATTGGCTCGGTCCATACCACCTTGGGTGATGTGCTGAAACAGTTGAACGACAACCAATGGATTTCCAGCGACGAGAACGGCAATCTTCAGGTCGCCTTTGATCTAAAGATGGACGATGTGATCAAAGGATCCGACATGATGAGCTTCGATAATGTGACCTATAAAATGGTATTTAAGGAGACAAATCCCTATCCCTATCAGCTGGAACAGCCTATTGATACCTTTACGGTGTTTGAACAGTTGGCTACCGTAGATCCGAAGCTTGTGTCATTTCAACTCAGGTCGGGATTGTTGTCGGTTCAGTTGCATAGCAACGTGGGTGATTTTCAGAAGATTGTGCTTCGTTCCGACGGGCTTAGGTTCCCCGACGGCAGTCCGTGGCAGGCGACGGTTGACCCTAGTGGCTACGACGGCCTGGATCTCTCCGGCGTTTATATGGAGGTAGGGGAAGAACACAAAATCCACTTCACCTACGAGGTGTATTACCAACTGTATGACGTGCTGGACTCCAAGCTCAAATTCAATACGGAACTGGGTTTCAACGACTTTGTGATTCGACAAATCTCCGGCTATTTGGAGTCCTATGAGGAGCCCTTTGCCTACGATACGACGTTCTCACTCTCGCTTGACAAGATCATGGGCCGACTGAAACTCATGGACACGAAGCTGAAGATTCAGACCAAAAACACCTTTGACCTGAACGCCAGCCTTCAGGTGGACGACGCCTGCCTCTATGGCGGCGGTGCCTCCCCTTCGCTGCTTTTCAGCCATTATCCTATGTCGCTGCAAATGAAGCCCTCCCTCGATTATTCCTCCGTCTTGGATGAAACGCTCAACCTGGAATACGACACCCGCTTCGACGCTGTACGCCTCGTGGGCAAGATGGTGTTCAATCCTGATGGCCTTGACGAGCTGATCTCGGTTTACGACACCTCCGCGTTAGGTGTTTCCATCAATGCCCAAATTCCCTTCAAGTTCAACATTCCGGGCGTCCACTATCTCGATACCATCGATCTCAAACTCTCCGAAATCGAGACTCCGGAAATCATCCAGGAGGTTTTGATGAACATGGCCATCAACTCAGAGTTGCCTTTCAACATCCAACTCCAAATGCTTACCTTCGACAGTGTGGCGGGATGTGTCACCGACTCGCTGCTGACCAATACGGCCTTTATTGCCGGCTCTTTCGACGGGAACCCGGCGAAGACCACGTCGGAAATCTCCGTCACCCGCGATCGCCTGAAGAGTCTCTTCCAGGCCGACAAGCTCATTCTGCGTTTTGGCTTGGATACCGATGACCACGACATCCTCCTGAATCTTGACAATAGTCTTGAGGTGACGCTCAAAGCCGATTTGATTTACGGGGGAGAGATGGACCTGAGAACAAGTGAAAACTGATAATAATAAAAATAATCGACAATATGAAACAAATTAGATTGATTATCAGCTTATTGCTGATTTCTGTTATGGGCACCGCTTATGCCCAGGTGGTGTCGCCTGTTGACTTCATGCGTAACAACTCAAGGGCATCATTCGCCAATCCAGCCTTCTTCTCCAAGGACTACGGTTATTTCGATTTCGGACTGGGAGGCATCAACATTGGTTTCCAGAACATCGGACTGAAGTACGACAGTTTTTTCCGCTACAACGCGGCGGGACAGCCCCAGGTGCTTGACCTTGACAATGGGCTTGCCAGGCTCAGGGACAAGAACTACCTGAACACGTTCCTGAATATCGACGTCTTCAACTGCGGACGTCGCACCAAGTACGGCTTCTTCACCTACTCGCACCGCATCCGGGAATGGGAGTCCTTGCGCTACAGCAAGGACCTCGTGAAGCTGATTGCCGCCGGCAACGGCTCCTTTGTGGGGGCAAACTCCGCCGATATTGACATCGCTCTTTCCGTCAGAGCGGTTCAGGAGTTCAGCTTCGGCTACCAGATGTGCCTCACCGATAAGCTGAACATCGGTGCCAGGGTGAAATTCCTGATGGGCATTACCGACGCCAGAACCGGCGTGTTCAACCTCCAGCTGAATACCGACGCCGACAGCTACGCGCTCCGGCTGATGGCCGACATGAACGCCAAGGCCTCGCTGCCTTACAAGATAGAGGAAGTGAACGGTTGGCCGACCATCACCGACCGTCGCTTCAACATGGCCAACCTGTTCAAGAACTATGGCGCTGGCATCGACCTCGGCGCGGAGTACATCATCAACGACCAGTTTGGCGTGGCAGCGGCGATCAACGACTTGGGCTTCATCTCTTGGAAGAACAACACCGCCCAGTTCCATGCGGGTTTCGTTGATGGCGGCTCCATGTACCAAAACGGCGGACTGGTGTTCGAAGGCCTCTCCAACGAAGCGGTCAACGCCATTCTCGATGATGCCGACGTCCTGAAACAATACATCGACACCTTGAAGCAATGCATCGACGTGAATCTGACCACCGGCGTGAGATACACCACTGGCCTCAACACCTCTTTAATGGTACGCGGCTACTATGACCTCACTCCCGAGCATCGTTTCTCCGCCCAGCTCATGGGCTTTGCCACTGGCATTGGCATGAAACCTGCCATGACACTCGCCTATACTGGCTCCTTCGCCGACAACTACGACGTGGTGGCCACCTATACCATGATGCCCGGCAGTTACGACAACCTTGGCATCGGCCTGAGCGCCAATTTCGGCGGATTCATCATGTATGTGGCCTCCAACAACATCCTCGGCTTCTTTAACTCCGCCAACATCACCCAGACGAACCTCCAATTCGGAATCGCATTCTCCGGTGGCGGCAAGACCAAGCGTAGCGATACCATCCTACTTAAATAATCATAAAACTGAAAACTGCAAACTGAAAACTGCAAACTGTAAACTAACAACTATATTATGCGTCAATTAATTGAATGCGTGCCTAATATCAGCGAAGGCCGCGACAAGAACATTATAGATCAAGTAACCGCTGAAATTGAGAAAGTGGAAGGAGTGAAACTCCTCGATGTGGATCCCGGCATGACCACCAACCGCACCGTCATCACCTTTGTGGGAGAGCCTGAGCCTGTGTGCGAAGCTGCTTACCGTGTGGTGAAGAAAGCCGCCGAACTCATCGACATGAGTCAGCATCACGGCGCCCACCCGCGCCAAGGCGCTACCGATGTGTGCCCCCTTATCCCTGTCAGCAACATCACCATGGAAGAGGTGGTGGGTTACGCCCATAAGCTCGGAGAGCGTCTCGGCAATGAACTCAACATCCCGATTTATTGCTACGAAGAGGCCGCCTACCGTCCCGAGCGCCGCAACCTGGCGTACTGCCGTACCGGTGAGTACGAGTCACTCGCCTCACGCCTCGGCTCCGAGCAATGGAAACCCGACTTCGGCCCCAACGAATGGAACGAGCATGTGGCCCACACCGGCGCTACCCAAGTGGGTGCCCGCGATTTCCTCATCGCCATCAACTACAACCTCAACACCACCTCCACCCGCCGTGCCAACGCCATCGCTTTCGACGTGCGCGAGAAGGGACGCCCCATGCGTGAAGGCGGCAAGGTGACCGGCAAACCCATGAAGGACGAGAACGGCAAACCCATCATGATCCCCGGCACCCTCAAGAGCACCAAGGCCATCGGCTGGTTCATCGAGGACTACGGCATCGCTCAGGTGTCCATGAACATCACCAATATCAGCGTGTCGCCCGTGCATGTGTGTTTTGAGGAGGTCTGCGCCAAAGCCGCTGCCCGCGGTGTGCGTGTCACTGGCTGCGAGATTGTAGGCTTGGTGCCCAAGAAAGTGCTGATGGACGCCGGAAAGTTTTACTTGGCCAAACAACAACGCTCCCTTGGTGTCAGCGAAGAAGAAATCATGAAGATCGCCATCAAGTCGATGGGCTTGGACGACCTGAAGCCTTTCGACCCCAAAGAGAAAGTCATCGAATACCTTATTGAAGACCACAGCCAGAAGAAACTCGTTGACATGACTTGCACGGGTTTCGCCAACGAGACGGCCAGTGAGAGCCCTGCCCCGGGTGGTGGCTCCATCTCCGCCTATATGGGCGCACTCGGCGCTTCCTTGGCCACGATGGTCGCCAACCTGTCGTCGCACAAGCCGGGTTGGGACGAACGCTGGGAAGAGTTCTCCAACTGGGCGGTCAAGGGCCAAGCCATCAAGGACGAGCTGCTCGCCCTCGTTGACGAGGATACCAACGCCTTCAATAAGATCATGGACGCCTTCGGCCTGCCCAAGAAAAACGACGAGGAGAAGGCCATCCGCACCCAAGCCATCCAGGATGCCACCAAATACGCCACCGAGGTGCCTTTCCGTACCATGAAGACCGCCTTCAAGGCCTTTGAGGTGGTTCGCGCCATGGCCGAGACGGGCAATCCCAACTCGGTGACCGATGCCGGCGTGGGAGCCCTCTGCGCTCGCTCCGCCGTCATGGGCGCTCACCTCAACGTGAAGATCAACGCCGCCTCCCTCAAAGACGAGGCCTTCAAGTCGCAAATCCTGAAGGAAGCCGCCGACATCGAAGCCGCCGCCTTGCAACAGGAAGCCGAAATCCTCACTATTGTTAATAAGGTGATCAATGGATAATGTGGAATGCGGAATTCGGAATGCGGAATAGCCTGTCGGAACATGGTATTCCGCATTCCGCATTCCGAATTCCGAATTTTTTTTCATTTTCCCCTTGTGGATTCAAAAAAATGTTCTAATTTTGCAGTCCGAAATTTTGAAAGGAAGTTAAGCAATGTCAAAGAAACAGAAAGACGCACGTATCAAGGTGATCCTCGAGTGCACGGAACATAAGGCCAGCGGCATGCCTGGTACCTCCAGGTACTTCACTTACAAGAACAAGAAGAACACGCCTGACCGTTTGGAATTGATGAAGTATAACCCCATTTTGAAAAGAATGACCCTCCACAAGGAGATCAAATAATTTAAAGTTATGGCAAAGAAAGTAGTTGCTACCCTGCGTACGCTGGGTAAGGAATACAGCAAGGTGATCAGAATGAAACGTTCTGAAAAGACCGGTGCTTATTATTTTGAAGAAACCATCGTCCCTGTGGACAAGGTTCAGGAATTCCTCGCAAAAAGATAAATTGCGGGTCTTAGTGTCATACAATAGCTTTTCCATCTCGTATGGAAGAGCTATTTTTTCGTGTAAAAAAGTGTCGCTATGGGACTATTCTCGTTTTTAACCAAAAAGAAAGAACAAAAGGAAGACCTTGACAAAGGTTTGGAGAAGACCAAGACCAGTGTCTTCAGTAGAATCACCCATGCCATCGCGGGCAAGTCGAAAGTCGATGACGAGGTGCTCGACAACCTGGAGGAGATTCTGATTACCTCCGACGTGGGCGTGGAAACCACCCTGAAAATCATCGACCGCATCCAAAAGCGTGTGGCAAGGGACAAATATGTCGGCACCGACGAGCTGAACAAGATCCTCAAAGAGGAAATCATGGGATTGCTTCAGGAGAACAAGTCGGGCGACGGCACCACTTTCGACATCACCGACAAGAAGCCATACGTGATCATGGTGGTCGGCGTCAACGGCGTGGGCAAGACCACCACCATCGGCAAACTCGCCCATAACTTCAAGAAAGCCGGAAAGAAAGTCGTCCTCGGCGCTTCCGACACCTTCCGTGCCGCCGCCGTGTCGCAGCTCCAGATCTGGGCCGACAGGGTAGGCGTGCCGATTGTCCAGCAGGGCATGGGCGCCGACCCGGCCTCTGTGGCCTTCGACACCGTGAAGTCCGCTGTCGCTCAGGACGCCGACGTGGTCATCATCGATACCGCAGGACGTCTCCACAACAAGGTCAACCTGATGCGCGAGCTCACCAAGATCAAGTCGGTGATGCAGAAAGTCATTCCCGACGCGCCGCATGAAGTGCTGTTGGTCCTCGACGCCTCCACTGGCCAAAACGCCATCGAACAAGCCAAGCAGTTCACCGCCGCCACCGAGGTCAACGCCCTGGCCCTCACCAAACTCGACGGCACTGCCAAAGGCGGCGTGGTCATCGGCATCTCCGACCAGTTCCAAATCCCCGTCAAATACATCGGCGTCGGCGAAGGCATCGACCACCTCCAAGTCTTCGACCGCAAGGCGTTTGTGGATTCA
>CACZQL010000147.1 GCA_902783365.1 uncultured Bacteroidia bacterium
GATTTTTTTTCTAAGTTATAAAGTTCTATCTTGCCTTCTTCAGCCTTTTGTTCAAGTTCTTGCAGCTTCTCGACCTTGTACTCGTAGGATAGTATTAATGGTAAACTAATTTTGAACATTTACTTATCGTCTTGATATCCTAGCGGCTAAATTACCAAAATTTTCTTAATCTCGGCTTTATGAGACGAAAAAGCGATATATGCAACCGAATAAGATAGGTGATAAAAACAATAAATACATGAAAATGAATACCATCCATCCTTTTAATTTTTTATTGATAGACAAGGTTTTGAATTCTTTATGTAACAATTCTATTTTGTTTTTATAATGCTTCATTGTGAATATTAATAGTAATACGCAGAGAACGAGAAAGAAAATGATCAATAGGTATTTGTTGATTGAAAACAAGAAAGGTATGATAATTCCTATAATCATAAACAAACTAAATACAAACAAAAACAGCAACGCACTTAACGCTATTGATGCCGAAGTATGTATTGATTGGTCATTGATTTTGGAATCTATTTCATCATAATTACATTTCTTTGCAAATAATGATAGAACCAATAATAAAGATAATCCACTATTTTCATATATTTATCATATATACTATTCTCGCTTTTAAGTTTTTCAGTTTATCCAAACCATGAGCCGCCAACAGCAGCGCGACCCAACAAAACACTATGAACAAATTGATCTTCATCCCCGCAAAAATAAGGTTTTCTCAGAAACAACATGCGATTGAATCAAAAATATGTATCTTTGCAAGTTTTTATCACCCTGGTTGACTCCCGATGGCTGAAGATCAAGAACAACTCAAAGACACCCAAAAAAAATGGTGGAAACGCCTGTCGTTCAAAAAGTTGAACAACAGGTACTACTTCATGATGTCGCACGACGACACCATGGAGCCCATCGTTGATTTTCGGGTCAACCTCATGAATCTTATCATCATCACCATCGCCCTTGCCGTCACCCTTATCGCCGTCACCACCCTCATCATCGCCTTCACCCCTCTTAGGGAGTACATCCCCGGCTACACCAACACCTCCCTCGAACGCGAGGTTTACACCCTCAGCCGACGCGCCGACTCCATCGAGGAGGAGCTCCGCCGAAAGGACATCTATTTCAACAACCTCAAACTCATCATCGAAGGCTACGACTTTGAGAGCGACAGCGCCCATCCCACCGACATCTACGCCCCCATCGCCAACTTCGACATCGACACCATCGAGATCCGCAAATCGGTGCAAGACAGCGCCCTCCGTGCCGAGTTCGAGCGCGACAACCTCTACAGCCTCATCGGCCAAAGCAACCTCGTGAAAAACCCGCGACACTTTGGCGTCGCCAACTTCTTCGTCCCCATCAACGGTGTCATCACCCAGCCCTACGACCCACAAAACGGCCACTACGGCATCGACATCGCCGCCACCCACAGCCAAATCATCAAAGCCACTCTCGACGGCACCGTCATCTTCTCCTCCTGGACCCCCGAATACGGCTACACCATCGGCATCCAGCACGACAACAACTACTTCTCCGCCTACAAGCACAACGCCACCCTCCTCAAAAAAGAGGGCGACTTCGTGAAAGCTGGCGAGGCCATTGCCATCCTCGGCGAGTCGGGCGAGCTTTCCACCCGCCCACACCTGCATTTCGAGCTATGGCACAACGGCATCTCGCAAGACCCCTTGCAATACATCAGCTTCGAGAAATCACCAGATCAATAACCTATCGAAAAACAAACACTCATCATGATACTACTCAGCTCTGTTATTTTTAATAAGGTGTTGCAGTTCACGCTGGCCTTAGCCATCCTCATCATCCTGCACGAGTTCGGGCATTTCGCCGCGGCAAAGCTCTTCAAGGTGAGGGTTGAGAAGTTCTACCTTTTCTTCGACTGGGGCTTCTCGCTCCTCAGGGTGAAACGCGTCAACGGCAAACTCCGCTGGAAGTTCTTCTCCAAGAACGTCCCCGAGAAATACACCGTCGTCGAGAAACGCGACGCCAACGGCAAGAAAGTGGTGGAGTACAACCCCATCGACCTAAGCACCCTGCCCCCCGACGACTGGCGGCTCAGCGACGCCACCGAGTACGGCATAGGCTGGTTCCCCCTCGGCGGCTACAACAAAATCGCCGGCATGATCGACGAGTCGATGGACAAGGAACAGATGAAAAAGCCCGCCCAGCCGTGGGAGTTCCGCTCCAAGCCCGCCTGGCAACGCTTCATCATCATGGTCGGCGGCGTGTTCATGAACGTGGTCCTCGCCATCGCCATCTACATCGGCCTCCTGGCAAGTTATGGAGAGCAGTACCTTCCCACCTCCGAGGTCAACAGGTACGGCATCGTGGCCGACAGCCTGGCCCAGGAATTCGGTTTGCGCGACGGCGACAAGATATTGCGTGTCAACGGCAAGGAAGTCAGCGACTTCCACCGCATCACCACCGAGCTCATCCTCGAAGACGCCCAAAGCATCGACGTGGAGCGCGACGGGCAGGTGGTCACCGTGGCGTTGCCCGCCGACGCCACTTCCAAGCTGCTCAGCAGCCAGGATGTGAACTTCATCAGCTACCGCGCCCCGTTCATCGTGTCGGATTTCAGCGAAGGCTCCTTGGCCAAAGCCTCCGGCATGGAGGTCGGCGATGTCATCATCGGCATCAACGACGTGCCCACCCCCTATTATCAGAATTTCGTCCAAGAGATCAAGCAATTCAAAGGCCAGGACATCGCCGTCAAGGTGGTGCGCGACTTCGACACCATCGCCATCCCGATGCACCTGCCCGAGTCGGGCGTCATCGGCGTGTATCTCGCCCCCTTGAGCGAGATCTTCAATTTGGAGACCATCGACTACACCTTCTGGCAGGCCGTGCCGAGAGGTTTCTCCAAGACCTTCACCGAGATTTCCGACTATTGGAAGCAGCTGAAACTCATCGTCAAGCCCAGCACCAAGGCTTACGAGAGCGTGGGCGGCTTCATCTCCATCGGCAAGATTTTCCCCGACACCTGGGTCTGGAGCCTGTTCTGGAGGCTCACCGCCTTCCTCTCCATCGCCCTGGCCGTGATGAACATCCTGCCCATCCCGGCCCTCGACGGCGGGCACATCCTCTTCCTGCTCTACGAGATCATCACCCGGAGGAAACCCAGCGAGAAATTCATGGAAATTGCCGAATACATTGGCCTTGCCTTGGTGCTTGCCTTGGTGATTTTTGCCAACGGAAACGACATTATCAAACTTTTCAAATAATAAAAGTGTGTTGTAAAACAGATTTTTTGTAATTTAGCGGCCCGTTTCATAGACCTTTGAACAATGTCAGCGTTGAAGTCCATCGTCCTCACCCTCGCCCTGCTGGTCATCACCATGGCCGGCCTTCGGGCGCAACAGGCTCCGATATTCACCAACTACACCAACTCGTATGCCTACATCAACCCTGGGTTCGCCGGCCTTAGCGAGGGCGTGAACCTCTTAGGGCTTTACCGGCAGCAATGGGCGGGCTTCACCAGCACCGACGGCGACGAAATCGCCCCTGTCACCTTCCTCTTGACCGGCGACATGCCCATCAAGGCCCTGGGAGGCGGCATCAGTTTCTCCATCATGACCGACAAGCTCGGTTTCGAGAACAACACCAACGTGGGGTTGGGCTATTCATATCATTTCGACTTGGGCGGCTCCACCTTGGGATTGGGCGCCTCGGTGTCGTTGCTCAACCGCACGGTGGATTTCGGCAAGTTGGTCACCACCATGAGCGGCGACCCCCTCATCTCGGGACTGGGTGAGGAAAGCAAGATGCTCTTCGATGTCAGCCTCGGACTGTTCTGGCAGATTCCCGAGTCGCTCTATATCGGAGTCTCCGCCATCAACCTCTTGGAGACCACAAGCAAGACCCTGGGCAATACCGAGACCGCGGCCAGCTTCACCACCGACAGGACCTTCTATGTGGTGGCGGGCTACCCCTTCATGGTGGAGACCCTGCCCTCCTTCAAGTTCATCCCCTCGGTAGGCGTGATGAGCGACATCGCCTCCACCCAACTCAACGCCGGCATCAAGGTACTCTATAACGACGTGTTCTCGCTCGGTGTCAACTACCGGCCTCAAGAGTCGGTGGGCCTCACCGTGGGAGTGGCCATCAAAGACTTCGTCATCGGCTACGCATACGATATCAACACCATGGGATACCATGTCCCGGGTTCGCACGAAATCGCCCTCAGCTATTGCTTCAAACTGGACACCGACCGGACCCCAAGAGACTACCGTAGCGTAAGATACCTGTAACGAACGCATGAAAAAAGTAAAGAGAAATACAATAAAATACCATTTTGTAGGTTAATCGGTTTATAAGGAATCATGTATATTGTCAAGAAGATGAAAAAATTACTGTTTGTTTTGTCGATAGCATTGTTGCTATCGGCCTGTGGCTCAGGCAACCAAGGAGAATTGGTGGGTGTGCGCAAGTCCACCTCCACCTTTAGCCAGCCCGACCCGTACGGCATGGTTTTCATCCCGATGGGAAGCTATACCATGGGAGTGGGTGGCGAGGACATCAACTCATCGATGCTGTATGAGCCCAAGACCGTCTCCGTGTCGGCCTTCTTTATGGACGAGACGGAAATCACCAACAACGAGTACCGTCAGTTCGTGTACTGGGTGCGCGACTCCATCGCCAGAAGGATTCTGGCCGAGACCCATCCCGACCAGTATGCCATCACCGAGACCAAGAACGGTGAGCAACTCGATCCTCCCATGCTGAACTGGAAGGAGAAGATTGACTGGAACAGCAAGGACCAGGACGTCAGGGAGGCTTTGGAACCCATGTTCCTCCCCGAGCACGAGCGTTATTTCCGTTCCAAGGAAATCGATACCAGAAAGCTTTACTATTCATATTATTGGGTGGACCTCCGCGCCGCGGCGCGCAAGGAGTTTGCCGGTGAGGACCTCGTCCCCAACGACTATTCCATCGGCGAGGCCGACAATGGCATCAACGCCGACCGCAAAGGTGCGTGGGCCAACCGTAAGCAAGGTTACACCGACCGCTCCGTCTATGTCCGCCAGGAGGCCGTCAACGTGTATCCCGACACCCTGTGCTGGATTCACGACTACGCCTATTCCTTCAACGACCCGATGACCGAGCGTTATTTCTGGCACCAGGCCTACGACCACTACCCGGTGGTGGGCGTCACTTGGCAGCAGGCCCGCGCCTTCTGCACCTGGCGCACCCAGCTGAAGAACGCCTACAACGCCGCCCGCAAAGACGCCCTTGTGTCGGAGTTCCGTCTGCCCACCGAGACCGAGTGGGAATGGGCTGCCCGCGGCGGCGACCGCCTGAACCCCTACCCCTGGGGCGGCCCCAGCACCCGCAACGTGAAAGGATGCTTCCTCGCCAACTTCAAACCCCTCCGGGGCAACTACCTCGCCGACGGCGGCCTCACCACCCTCATCGTGGGCTGCTACCCCCCCAACCACTACGGCCTGTATGACATGTCGGGCAACGTGGCCGAATGGACCAACAGCGCCTTCGACCCCACCTCCTACAACTTCACTTGGGACATGAACCCCGACTACACCTACAACGCCAAGGACGACGACCCGCCCGTCATGAAACGTAAGGTGGTCCGCGGCGGCTCCTGGAAAGACATCTCCTACTACATCCAAGTCACCACCCGCGACTTCGAGTACCAGGACACCGCCAGAAGCTATATCGGCTTCCGCACCATCCAACCTTACATGGGCCGCAACAAGGGCGACAACCCGAAGCTGTCGAGGGTTTACAGATAAGAAGACAGAAGACAGAAGACAGAAGACAGAAGACAGAAGTTAAGAATAGAATAACATTTTAAAAAATTATAATTTGTCATGGCAAAAAAACAAGAAAATCTTAGTGGGTTTAAAAAATTTCAAGCCCTCACGCAGTCAAAAGGTTACAAAACCTTCATGGGATATGTTTATGGTTTTGGCGCTTCCATCGTGATGATCGGCGCTTATTTCAAGTTGACCCACATCCCTGGCGCTGACCTCATGTTGGGTGTCGGTTTGGGCGTTGAAGCCTTGATTTTCTTCCTTTCGGCTTTTGAACCTCAGCACCTTGAATATCAATGGGATAACGTGTTTGTGGAATTAGAAGAAGACTGGGACGGCGAAACCCGCACCAAGTTCGGCACCACCGTCGAAGGCGGCGGCAAAGTCGGCAGCACCAGCATGGACGCCGCAATGATGGACCAGATGATGGCCAAGATGAACGTCAGCTCCGAGACTTTCAATAGAATCGGAAGAGGCCTCGAGAGACTGTCGGAGAACGCCAGCCACATCGCCGACGTGAGCAACGCCATGGCCGCCACCAACAGCTACGCCAAAGCCATGGAACAAGCCACCAGAAGCATCAGCGACTTCGCCAGCAACTATACCAAAACCAACGAGCAGCTGACCGCCTCCCTCGGCAAACTCGACTTCAGCGCCCTGGACGCCAACACCATCAAGAAAGTGGCCACCAGCATGCAGTCGCTCAACTCCATCTATGAGCTCCAACTCCAAAGCGCCGAACAAACCTCCGACGCCACCAAGAAGCTCACCGCCACGATGACCCACTACATGGATAACCTCAACGCTTCAGCCAACAACGCCAACGAACTCAACAAGCAACTGACCCAACTGTCGTCACGCTTGACCGCCTTGAACAACGTGTATGGCGGAATGTTGTCAGCCATGAACATCAAAGCATAAATCTACTCTATTGTAAACACTAAAAAAAGGAGTAAGAGATATGTCAGGCGCAAAAGAAACCCCGAGACAGAAAATGATTGGCATGATGTACTTGGTATATACTGCCCTTCTTGCCATGAATGTCTCGAAAGACATCCTCAACGCTTTCGACACCGTGAACTCGGGCGTTCAGGAAACCAACATCACGCTGATGCAACAAATCAACCAGCGTTACGCCACCTTCGAGGAACAATACAACCTTGACAAAGGCAAAGTGGGCCCCTATTGGGAACAAGCCCAACAGCTGAGGGAGAAATCCACCGAGATCATCAACTACATCGAAGCCATGAAGTGGGATCTCACCAGCAAGATCGAGCAAATGGACTACGCAACGGCGAGAGAGCACGGCCTGCTCATGAACCAGGACACCCTGCTTCCCGGCGGACGGCTGCTCTACAACCTCAACACCTCCAAAATCAAGTCGAGGGACAACTACAACAAACCCACCGAATACATGATGGGCAACCCCGAAGGCAACGGCAGGGCTTTCGAGCTCTCCGAGAAAATCAGGGAATACCGCCACGAAGTGGTGAAAGCCCTTGGTTTCGAGCACATCCATGAAATCGGATTGATTACCGACAGCGTGTATGGCCCCCGCGATTATGTGCTGCAACAGCAAGGCGTCAGCGAGAGCTCCATGCGCAAACTCCCCGTGGAAGGCGAATACTATGGCGCGCGCATCGACTACGCCCCTGAAGCCGCTGACCAGCTGTCGAAAGGCTGGGAGTACCGCAACTTCCACCACACCGTGCTGATTGCCGACATCACCCTCTTGAACAAGATTATCTCCGAGATCGAGACTGCCGAGCTCAACGCCGTGACCAAGCTGGCCCAGGACATCCACGCCACCGACTACACCTTCGACGATATCGGCGCCAAGGTGTTCGCTGAGAGCAGCTACATCCTCTCCGGCCAAACCTATCGCGCCCAAGCCATGGTGACTGCCTGGCAGAACACCCAGACCACCGCCAGGGTGCGCCTCGACGGCGGTCCCGAAAGAGAATACGCCAGCGACAGCCAAGGCCAGATCAACCTTGAATACAACGTTGGCGTGGGCTCCCACACCTACACGGGTATTATCCAGATGCGCAACCCCAAGACCAACGAGATGGAAGACTACACCTTCACCAACTCGTTTACTGTGGCCCCCCCTGCGGTGAGCGTCTCGGCCACCAAGATGAACGTCGTGTATGCCGGTATCGACAACCCCATCGCCATCGGCGGCGGCGTGGGTGGCGAAATCTCCGCCACCGCCTCCGGCGCCTCGCTGACCCGCACGGGCAACGGCACCTACAACCTTAGGGTGAACCCAGGCCACACCGGCGATGTCACCGTCAACGTCACCTCACAAGGCAACTCCCTGGGCGGCATGAAGTTCCGCGTGAAGGAACTGCCCAAACCCACCGCCAAGATCGACAACGTGGGCGCCGATGGCAAAGTCTCGCGCAGCAACCTCCTCGCCGCCAACCGCGTGAGCGCCGAGATGAAAGACTTCGACTTTGAAGGCGTCAGATACGACGTGGTGGGCTACACCGTGAAATACAAGACCAAGGCCGGCACCATGAAGGAAGAGAAAGTGAACGGAGCACAATTCAACGAAACCCTGAAAAGCGTGTTCGGCTCCTCCAACCCCGGCGACCTCTTCGTCTTCACCGCCATCCGCGTGAAAGGCAACGACCAAAAAGAAAAAGTGCTGGACGCCCAGTTAGCCGTAGAAATCAAATAAGACAAAAAACGCAAATACCATAGAAGATGAAAAAATCACTTGTTTCAATAGCAGCAGCCGCTTTGCTTTTCGGGATGGCCCTGAGCGCCACAGCCCAGACCACCGAGGCGAAGCCACCTAAGAACAGCATCCTGTCGAAACGCCAGGAGATCATGGTGGAAAAGCACCTCTCTCCCCTCCCCGAGATTCGCGAGGAGTATGTGATGTGGAAAAAGACCATCATCCGTGAGATCGACTTCCGCCAGAAAATCAACCAGGCGTTCTACTACCCCATCAACCCCACCGAGGACTGGAGAAACCTCATCACGGTGCTCTACGACGGCATCCTGAGCGGCGACATCACCCCCTACCGTGTGGAGAACAACATCGACGACATGGTGACGCCTTTGACAAGGGATGACTTTGAGAAGGAAAACACCAAGATAGGTGACCCGCCAGTCATCATGAGAGACGGTGTGGAGGTGGCCAACGAGATAGTCTTCAAGGACCGCCTGAACAACGTGACGAGACTCCGCATCAAGGAGGACTGGTATTTCGACAAGCATTTGTCGCAGTTCCTGGTGAGGATCATCGCGCTGGGACCCATCGTCGTGGACGAGGACGGTCTTTCGCAAGCCTGCTGGATTCCCTATGACGACCAGACCCGCAAGGTGCTGTCGGAAGCCTTTGTGGCCAACCGCAAGAACAGTGCCGAGCGCCGCACCTTCGAGGAAATCCTGACGAAGCGTGTTTTCGACAGCTATATCGTGAAGGAGGAGAACATGTACGACCGATACATCAACTCCTACGCCCTGAATATCGACGCTTTGTACGAGTCGGAGCGCATCAAGACCGAGATGTTCGACTTCGAGCAGAGCCTTTGGGAGTATTGATCCCAATAATTCGGAATTCGGAATGCGGAATGCGGAATGCGGAATAAGCCTGTACGGGCATTTTATTCCGCATTCCGCATTTCGCATTCCGCATTATTATTGTTGTCAACAACAATCTTCAAACTAAAAAAATATATTTGCGAAAAATACAGCCATGAAAACAATACCTATCTGCTGCCTCCTGCTGCTTTGCGGTCTCAACCACACCCTCGCTCAGCTTCCCTTCGACTCCATCGCACAACCCGCGAAGATCATCGGCAAAATATACAATGATGAAGGACAATGCGTCGATGAGAGAACCTTCCAATTTACCTACAACAAGGAAGGCCAACTGACA
>CACZQL010000148.1 GCA_902783365.1 uncultured Bacteroidia bacterium
CGACGCCCAGTTCGCTGGCTCCTCATCCGTCCCGGCACACGTCGAGATGATGGGCTACCTCGGCATGGGCAACAACCCGATGGTGGGCGCCACCGTCGCCGTTGCCGTCGCCGTGGAACAAGCCAAGTGATTAATGCGGAATGCGAAATGCGGAATGCGGAATACCTTTCTCTGAGAGGTTATTCCGCATTCTTTATTTCTTCCATATCAAAGTATTTGTTAGTTGGCAATCATCAGTTTCCGGGTCGTCTTTCCGAGCGTGATGAGATACAGGCCGGCGGGGAGATGACTGACATCCACCTGTTGGGCTTCGCCGCGGAGGGAGCCTGTCATCAAGGTCTGGCCCAACACATTGGCGATGCGGTATTCGTCTTCACCCCCAACGAGGGTCACTATGCCATGGGCGGGATTGGGAAACACCATGAAGCCTTTGGAGCCGATGTTTTTATCCACAGCGGTCAAATCGTAGCCCAAGGTCCAGCTCTCAGGCAGGCTGTTGTCGAGGTCGAGGTCGATGAGCTCCAGATAGGGACCTTCGCCGTCGGCTTGCCAGGGCCAGGGAGCGTCATCCTCGTAGCACACTTCGTCGATGACGTTGCCCCAAGCGTCGCAGAGCACCAGCTTTTCCGACTTGTTGGAGAGGTTGCGCGAGAACTGTCCGAAGGGAGTTGTGTTGTAATAGCTTTGGAAAGCGGTGGAGTCGGAACAAAGCACCATCGCCTCGTGAGGCTCCATGGTGGCGCCGTAGGGGAAGGCGTAGGTGACACCCAACTCCCTGAAATAGACACCGCTAAGATCGACCGGCTCGTCACCATGGTTGGTGATTTCGATGAATTCGAGGCGGTCGCCATTGATAAACCAGTAATCCTCCGGGTGGTAGTGGATTTTGGAGATGACCAAGGGAGGGACTTCCACATTGAGGCATTCGGAGCAGTCGCCGATATGGTTGTTAAGCCAGTTGATTCGTTGGGTCAGCCATTGCTTGGTTTCCACCAGGGCGTTGTCGTGTCCGTAGAGGTTCTGCCACCGTTGTCGGTCGCGGAGGATGGCCTCCCTAATCACCTCGTCGATTTCGTCGATACGCTGGCATACGAAGTCGTAGTGGAGGGGTTGTCCCGGTTGGGTGAGCTCAGTCCATCGGCGGGCGAGGTAGCAGCGGAAGGTCGGAGCGTTGAAGAGGTCGTTCCAAAAGCGAGAGCCGGTGTTGTCCTGGTTGTTGAACTGCCACACGTCGTAGCGACTCCGGTTGCCGAACTCGTCGTGGCCAAAACTGAGGTTATAGTCCCAAACGGGGCCGGCGCGAAGCTTGCCGTTGCGGTCCTTATGGAAGAAGGTGCTGAGGGAATAAACATCGACGTTGGAGGTATATTCGGCGATGAGCATGAAGTCGATGAAGGAGGGGATATCGATGATGGCGGGATAGCCCGACCCGAGGTTTTCGTTATAAGAATGGGCGGCGGCATCCAGGTCGAAGAACACGCTTTTGATATAGTTGTGTTGGGCTTGGGTTATCTCATCGGGCTTAGGGTAGTGGTGAATGTACTCAACCCAGCCCCAGGGTATGCTTCCCGACATGGTCCAGGCCACAGGGTCGCCACCCGTGGTCTTGTCGGCCTTGGTGATATAGCCACCAGTGACTTCGGGCGGGGTGTTGCAGGTTTCGTCCATCTTCTCGACGTTAACACGGTTTTTATCCACTTTGATTTTCTCCATGAACACATAGAGGCCTTTGTAGTCGCCATTGACCATCACTTCGCAATACCTGCGGCGCGAGGCATATTGCCCGAGACGTTCGGAGAGTTCGTAGGCAAGGAAATCACGCATACAGGTTTGGTCGTAGGCAAGGTTGTTGAGCACCCAATCGTTTTCTTCGGGCATACCGAGGAGGCTGACATTGTTGTTGGTGATGTTGTCGGACTGGAGGGTGGTGAGGCCGTAAGGTTTTTTGGCCGGACTTTGCGAGGTGCTGCCGCGGCGTTCGATACCGATGCGTCCGTTGTAGTTGAGAAAACCGGGGTTGGCCGTGTCGGCCACGTAGTTGCGAGAGCCGTCCTGATGCCAGACGATCTTCATGGTGGCAAGCACCTTGGGTTCGTCGGGGATGTTGACCCCGCCGTCGGTATTGATAATCACAATGGGAAGGTTGCTGTCAGTAAGAATCTGGGATTTCACCCAAGGTGAGAGGAGCAGTAAAGAGAGCACAAAAAAGAGTCTTTTCATAGCGCGCATATTGAGGCCACAAAGATAAGAAAAATCCCTAAGAACTAAAAAAATGTTGCAAATTGAAAAAAATATGTTAATTTTGCGGTCTAAAAATATTCTTATTAATAAACCAAAATATAATAATTATGAATAAGAAAAAACCTATTGAAGAAGCCAGACGCTATGTAGAGAACGCTCATACCGTTTTGAAAGAGCACGGAAAACTAAACGTGGAAGGGCGCTATTATGAAGACAAAAAATATGTCAGGGCGGCAGGTAACTATCTGTGGCTAGGAGCGTTGATGGCATTGGACGCCGTGTTTCATGTGCGTTCGGACCGAAGGACACGTGTGAACATCAACGCCTATTTGGAGGCCATTGGGGAAAGGGAACGGAAACTGTTAAACTGGGTGGACAACGGTTATAATATCATGCATTTATACATGAATCACGATGGCATCCAAACCAAAGCCGTCTGCGACGAAGGTTTCCACCTTGCCAACGACATCATCGACCGTTGCGCCATGCTGTTGGGTCAGCAGTAGGATTTTATGGGATTGGAGTTTTTTTTCAGATTCATGGTGTTGGTTTTGGGATTTTTGTATTTTTGTGCCTCTTTTAATAAGGTGAACAATTCCAACAACTGAGAATATGTATAAAATAGAGAAACACCCTATCTTGGACATTCCGCAGGAGGACCTTGTGGAGTTCCAATATGAAGGCAAGACCGTAAAAGGCCAGCGGGGCAAGACCATTGCCGCCGCCCTTCACCAAGCCGGATATCCCGTACACAGCCACAGCCTCGATGGCCGCAACCGAAGCCTCAGCTGCGGCATCGGCAAATGCGGTGCCTGCGAGATGCTGGTGGACGGCAAAATCCGCCGTATCTGCATCACCCCTGTCGATGGCGTGAAGGAGGTGCGTTCCATCAACAACGAAGCCAACGTGCTTCCCGAACCCAAAGAACCGCTTCCGCGTGAGGTGAAGGTCTATAAGACCCAAGTGGCCATCATCGGCGCGGGTCCCGCGGGCCTCGCCTGCCGCGAACAGCTGAACGCCTTCGGCATCAGCAACATCGTCGTCGATAACAACGCCAGCATCGGAGGACAGTTCAACATGCAGACCCACCAGTTCTTCTTCTTCGAGAAAGAGAAGAAGTTTGGCGGCATGCGTGGTTTCGACATTGCCAAGACCCTGGCGGGCGACAACCACGAGGGCATTCTCTTGAACAACACCGTTTGGGACCTCCTCGAAGGCGGTCGCGTGGCCATCAAGAACATCGTCAACGGCGAGGTGGGCTACATCGACGCGCAGCATTTGGTGGTGGCCACGGGCGCGGTGCCTTTCATGCCGACGTTCGAGAACGACGACGTGCCGGGAGTCTATACCGCCGCCGTGTTCCAGAAGATGATGAACCAGGAGCACACCCTGTTGGGCAAGAAGGTGCTTACGGTGGGAGCCGGCAACATCGGCTACCTGACCTCTTACCAAGGCATGCAGGCGGGCGCCAAAATCAAAGCCATCATCGAGGCCATGCCCCGCGAGGGCGGCTTCCCCGTGCAGGCCAACCGTGTGCGCCGTCTCGGCATCCCGATCATGAC
>CACZQL010000149.1 GCA_902783365.1 uncultured Bacteroidia bacterium
ACCGTCTTCTCCATGCTGAGTGAGATGGTGGCCAGCGCCGATGCCGGCTTCCAGAACATCTGGTCGTTGCAGTCGTGCATCGACACCCTCTATGAGTTCGGCAACGAGGAACAGCGCAAGAAATACATCCCGCGTGTGTGCGCTGGCGAGACCATGTCGATGGACCTCACCGAGCCTGATGCCGGTTCCGACCTCCAAAGCGTCATGCTGAAGGCCACCTATAGCGAAGAGGAAGGCTGTTGGCTGCTCAATGGCGTGAAGCGTTTCATCACCAACGGCGACTCGCACATCCATCTGGTGCTGGCCCGCTCCGAGGAAGGGACGAGGGACGGTCGCGGCCTGTCGATGTTTATCTACGACAAGCGCAATGGCGGTGTCACCGTGCGTCACATTGAGCATAAGCTGGGCATCCACGGTTCCCCCACCTGCGAACTGGTGTTCAAGAATGCCAAGGCTGAGCTTTGTGGTGAGACCCGCATGGGCTTGATTAAGTATGTCATGGCTCTGATGAACAGCGCCCGTCTTGGCATCGCCGCCCAGTCGGTGGGCCTGGGACAGGAGGCTTACAACGAGGCTCTGAAATATGCCGGTGAGCGTCAGCAGTTCCACAAGAAGATCATCGAGTTCCCGGCGGTGTATGACATGCTCTCCCGCATGAAGGCTAAGATTGATGCCGGTCGTTCCTTGCTCTACATGACCGCCCGTTATGTGGATGTGTATAAGTGCCTTGAGGACATCCAGCGTGAGCGTCCGCTGACGCCTGAGGAGCGTGCCGAGATGAAGAAGTATTCCCGTCTGGCCGATGCTTTCACCCCCATCGCCAAGGGCATGAACTCCGAGTATGCCAACCAGAACGCCTACGACTGCATCAGCATCCATGGCGGTTCAGGCTTCATCATGGAGTACAAGTGCCAGCGCCTCTACCGCGACGCCCGTATCTTCTCGATTTACGAAGGTACCACGCAGCTGCAAGTGGTGGCGGCCATCCGTTACATCACCAACGGTACCTATCTCGGTATCATCAAGGAAATGCTGGAAAAAGAGGTTTCTGAGGAGTTGAAGCCCTTACAGAACACGGTGCGTACCCTTGTGGAGCTTTATGAGCAGAGCATCAACTACGTGAAGGGTGCCAACAACCAGGAGGTCACCGACTTCTTGGCCCGTCGTCTTTACGACATGACCGGCGACATCATCATGTCGTTGCTCATCCTCGACGACGCCACCCGTGCTCCGCATCTCTTCACCCGTTCGGCCAACGTCTATATCCACGCCGCCGAGGAAGACGTCATCGGCAAGAGTGTCTATGTGAAGAACTTCATCGAGGAGGACTTGGTGAACTTCCGTGCCAAGGCGAAGGAAGTGGCCGAGTAATCAGGCTTTTATTCAAAATGAAAAGTGCGCTTTAAGAAATAAAGCGCACTTTTTTTGTGATCATTGCTGGTAGTTCTATATTTTGAAATGTAAAAAAGTCATATTAATTTGCATTTTTGTGCGGCCTGCAGCCCGTCGAAGCCGTCAACAGTGCGGTCAACGCCTTCGAAATGCGACAAGCAGTCGGCCATGGCTTTCGGCAGTTCGTCAATCAAATCATTGAGGTTGGTGATGACCAAATTGTTCTTTTAGTGCTTCTAATCAAATAACCGTCAAATAAAAATATTCTTGATAATCAATATGTTAAGTTTAAAATCTTGTAAAAAGTGATTTTCCAGTCAAATAAAAATCAGGCCCACCAGGGGACATATTTCCTGAACTTCCGTGAATGATTGTCAGGATTATCTTCCTTGATCAACTCGGCCTCCAAGGTGTCTTTAATAATGCGTGAAGCCAATGCCGCATTGTGTTCTTCAATACCCAACCTTTCTCTGAATGTCTGGTTTGTCATTTTTTCATTTGAAACATATTTTAAGCACGCATGCTGATAGCAGGCACTCTGCCGCTCCTCCTTGTCCATACTGTTTAATGCCTTATAGGCGAATAGGGTGACGATGGTCCTGTTTTCTTGCACAGTAATTCGAACAGGGGGAAGTTGGTATAATTCCACATTGAATATGGTCTTGTCCAAACCGCTGCCTTTTTCTTCACAAAATCCCATCCTCCTCATAATGTCGGCCAATTTTTCGTTTCGGGAGCCATATTCGCTGACGTAGCCGACATTCAGGAATTTCACAGGAACGTTTTCAGCAGCCGGAATTTTGTACAAGACGAGGTATATATTATCGCTATACTCGAAATCGAAGCACTGAAAATCTATTCTTGGATTGAGTCTGTTCAACAACCAAACTTCCAATTCTTCGTTGCCCACCATTTGTTTCTTGGAGCGGAAGGTGGTGCCTTTAATAGTATGGGTGTCGTTTTCAATGCCAAATACAAGATAGGAATAAGGCTGGTTGAGCAGACACGCACTATTGGCCAATGCAGAGATGCGTTCACCAATCTCCTCCTTGCTGTGAAAGTTCTCCTTAAACTCCACCGTCTCTGATTCTTTTGATAATGCAACGAGGCGGTCAACCAATTTTCTCAGCTCTGTTATTTCCATCTTTCTGTGTTTTGTTTCAATAATAATTCAGGTGCTATCAAATAACCATCAAATAACAACTAATTGATAATCAACACTTGTTTTGCAAAAATATAGCGTTTTATCAAATAACCATCAAATAAAAATTCGTTCATTGCTTCTTGCTTTTAGCGTTCTTCTTCACCAACTTGGCAGTCTCCTTTACGGTTTCCAAATAGGCCTCTTCCACGGGCGAGAGCGTGTTGCTCTGGTATTTTCGGTATTCGGCGGTGGCCTTCTCCAAGGCTTGGGTATGGCTTACAGAGCCGGCACCTTCGAGCAACGGTCGGTTGCCGGAAGTGAGCACCGAATCCAATTGGCGGATATAGTCACTCATGTACATGGGCCTGTGCTCCAACGCATTGATTTCGGCCAAATCGAAATAACCGGAAACAAGGTTGTTCAAAATCTTCAATTCGTTTTCGCTCAGATAGTTTTTGGCAATGCCTATG
>CACZQL010000150.1 GCA_902783365.1 uncultured Bacteroidia bacterium
AGTGCCGATGATACTGCATCCGTGTGGGAAAGTAGGTCGCCGCCCACCCCTAATAAAAAAGCCCGCTGAAAGCGGGCTTTTTTAGTTTGCAGTTTGCAGTTTTTAGTTTGCAGTTTCCTTGATGCAACTGCCAACTGCCAATGGCCAACTGCTAACTGCTAACTGCCAACTAAAAAAAACTCTTCCTTGAAATTCACAAAATAAACCTGCTCCTGGGCTCGGGTTAAGGCTGTGTATAGCCATCGTAAGTCCTCCTTCTCTAACTCGTCCTTCAAATTCAACGAGGAGTCGATGAAGACATCCCGCCACTGGCCTCCCTGCGTCTTGTGACACGTCAATGCGTATGCAAACTTCACCTGCAAAGCATTCAACCACGGATTTTTCCGCATCTCCTTGTAACGCTCACGAGTGTTTGGAATGTCCATGTAGTCCTCCTCAACCGCCTGCCGCAACCGCATACTCTCCTCCTCCGTCAACGATGCACTGTTGCTGTTCAACGTGTCCATGAGGATCTTCACCTCAAGCGAAGAGGCCTCTGGATAGTCGGGAAACCCCAACGTCACATCAGCAAAACGAAATCCATACATCTCCTCATATCGCGCTATCTTCTGGATCTCGGCCATGTCGCCGTTGGCAATGAAGCTGATGTCGCGGTGGCCTTCTGCCCAGTAATAGTTGTTCTTCACCACCATCAATCGGTCGCCCGTGGCAATCTCGCCTTCAATGTTCAGGATCCTGCTTCGAATCGCTTGGTTGAAGAGGTTGGCCCTCTTGTTCGACTTGCAGATGATGACCGCCTCGTTGCCGCGCTCCGCTTCAAAGGCACGATAGAGCATTTCCTCGAAGGTCTCCGGGTCGATTTTGTGAGTGTCGTCGTAACGGAGGTCGAAGATGGGCAATGGATAGCTGAAGGCGTCTTCCAACAGCAGTTCCCTCAGGTGGGTGGCGTTGCTCAGGATGCCCGATTGCAGGGCCTGTCGTTTGACTTCTTTCAATTCATAGCTGGCAATGGTCAAGGGGAACTCCCGTGCCAGGTAATCCTGTTCCAATGCGGGGCTTTGGTCGTTGCCCACAGGAGGAAGCTGCGCCGTGTCGCCAATCAGGAGCAGGCGGCAATCCTCGCCGCTGAACACGTATTCCAGGAGGTCGTCGAGCAAACTGCGGGCACCGAAGTCCTTTTCCTCACCAATCATGGAGGCCTCATCGACGATGAAAAGGGTGCGCTTGTGCTTGTTTTCGGCGCGTACCACTCTTAGGCTTCCGTCGGGGAAAGCCGCCACTTGGTAGATCTTTCTGTGGAGGGTGGAGGCGGGCTGGTGCGTGTAGTTCGACAGCACCTTGGCGGCCCTGCCGGTGGGCGCCATCAGCACGTATCCCATGCCGATTTGCGGCAACGTGTTGACCAAAGTGGTCACCAGGGTGGTCTTTCCCGTGCCGGCATATCCCCGAAGGATATAGGCAGGATGGCTTTTCTGGGACAGCAGGAATGCCGACAGGTGACTGAGCACACGCGCCTGGCCTTCTGTGGGCAGGAACCCGAAAGAGTCGAGAAGGATTTGGTATAATTCCTCCCGTATCATGGTTAGAAAGGATAGCCGATGTTGAAATTAAAGTTCATGTCCAACCAGTCTGCCCCCTTGACCCTCCAGTGGCTTCCCTCCTCGTTGGGGAAGGGGCTTCTGAAAGGCATGGCGATGTCGAGGCGGAGGATGGCCATCTTCAGGTCGTAACGGATGCCGAAGCCGGCATCCATGGCGAGTTGCTTATAGAAGGTGTTCCATTTGAACTCTCCATTGGGGAGCAATTCGTTGGCATGGTAATTCCAGATGTTGCCCACATCGACGAAGACGGCGCCGTTCAGGTTGTTGTAGATTGGGAATCTCAATTCGGCGTTGAGTTCCAGCTGGATGTCGCCGATGCGCTCCACGTTGGGGGCGCCATTCTCGTCGGGCACGTAGGCGCCTGGCCCCAACCTTCGGTATTCCCAGCCTCTCATTCCCATGGAACCTCCGGTATAGAAGCTGCGCTCAAAAGGCATGTCGTACGAGTTGCCGTAGGGGATGCCCAAGCCCACCATTTGCCGGAATACAATCCATACTCTGTCCCTCAGCGTGAGGTACTGCCTGAAATCGACGTCGCCCCGGATGTATTGTGCGTACCGGATGCCCAGCAGCTCATGGTGGTCGTCACTTTCATTGATGATTTTGGTGCCGTTAAACAGCGAAAGGAGCGCGCCGCTTGACTCCAGGTTGCCGCGAAGATAGATGTAGTTGCTGGTCCGGTTGACATCTTGCGTGCTGTAAATGAAGGAATATCTTCCTCCAAAGATGAAATGGTTGGTATATTGGTCCTTGATGCGTTGGTTGCTCTCTTGGTCGAGCAAGGCCTGGAATTCAGGGATGGGGTTGACCTTCACATAGTTGAGGTAAATCGGGGTGAGGATGAACTGCAAGCGCCGGTTGCTTTTCCAGTCGTAGCCGTAGGAGCCCATGGTGATGTGTCGCGAGTAGGCGTAGCGGGTTTGGTAGCTGCCACCCAGGGAGATGTTGGTACGGGGCTGATAATCCCGCGCGAACGACTTGAGGGGGATGGGACTGAGGAATCGGGGGATATAGATGTTGGAGTTGAGGATGATCTCGCCGGTGTTGAAGAATCCTTTCGCTTCAATGCCGCCGATGTCGATGACTTTTTGGCGTTCCAGTCCTCCCTTGAGGCTCACGGTCAGCACTTCGGCGCCGTGGAAGATGTTTTTGTTGGTGTAGGTGACGCTGCCGCTGACGCCGAGGTCGCCTCCCGAGTTGGTGCCTTCAGCTTGGAACTTCACGCTGTGGATCTCGGAGCGGCGCAGCATGATGTTGCAGTTGAGCAGGTTGATGGAGTCGTTGTCGGAGGGGATGGTGTCGAACTCGATGCTGGAGTTGGTGAAGATCTTGAGGCTCGAAAGCGCGCTGTAGGTCAGGGTGACAAGCCGTTGCCGGTAGGGGCGCCCTTCGAAGATGTTGACGATTTGGGCAAAGGTGTGCGGACGCACAATAGGCCTTTCGTTGTAATAGAAGTGCAGGGTGTTTTTGCCGTTCCTGAAGCCGGTGGAGAAGGTGATGGTGGTGGAGTCGGTGGGGGGCAGCATGGCCCTCATGGGGGTGTAGTTGGGATAGATGTTGATTTTGTTGATGTAATACTGCTTATGGGGATGGTAGGTGTTGGTCTTGGCGTCTTTGGCGTTGGCGATGCGCATGGTGACTTCCAAAGTGTGGTTGTTGAAGCTGCTGTCCACTTCGTAAGAGACATAGTCACGCGAGAAAAAGTAATAGCCCATGTTGCGAAGGTACTCGGTGATGACGGTCCTCTGCTCGTCGAGCTTGTAGGAGTTGTAGATGTCGTTGACCTTGGCGGGGAAACGGTCTTCGATGCGTGTCAGGATTCTCGCGATGGTGGTGTCTTCCACCTGGTAGTTGATCTTGCTGATGCGATAGGGTGGGGCAGGGTGGATGGTATAGATGGCCTTGGCTTTGTAGTTTTTAAAAACCACGTTGTTGGTGACTTTGGAGTTGAAATACCCCCGGTTGTTGAGATATTGCTCGATTTGCCTGGCGGAAAAATAGGCGGCCTCCTTGTCATAATATTCTGGCGTTCTACCAATGGTCTTGTTGATCCAGCGCCAGAAAGGCTTTTGGGTCAAGTCCTCGGTGACATAGTAAAACCATGTGCTGAATTTGAAGGGGAACCTGACTTGATGGGGCTTTTGGGTGATATAAGAGCTGACTTCGGACTTGGTGAACTCGACCTTCTTGCCCTCGATGACCACATTGTTTTTGTCCAAAAAATGTTGGTTTTCAGGCACAAACCTGCTGATGGAACATGACGACAGCAGGGTGAGGAGCAACGATAGTAGGATGATATGTTTCTTGATAGGGCGCACGGTGAATCCGAATTTCGTTGCAAAAGTAGTGAATTCAAACTACTTCTGCAACAATGAAATTCGAACCGCCCACAAAAACTACATCCTCGAAGAGGGCGGCGTTTCGGGCGGAACGGTAGGCGTCGCGTACCGAGTCATATACTTTCCCCCTTAGTCCGAAGTCGAAGGCTTTTTGCGCCAGAATGTTAGCGTCGAGTCCTCTTGGGATATCGGCTTTGCAGAAATAGTATTCGGCGTTGCGGGGCAGCAGTTGCAGCACGTGGTCGATGTCCTTGTCGTTGACCATGCCCAGGACGAAGTGGAGCTTATGGTAGCTCATCTCGGAGAGCTGTCTCACCACTTCCTTGATGCCGTCCACGTTGTGGCCGGTGTCGGCGATGGTGAGTGGGTCGTCGTGGAGGATTTGCCAGCGTCCCATGAGGTGGGTGTTCTTGATGACGTTGGCCACGCCGTCGCGCAATTGATCGTCGGAGATCTCGTGTTTTTGCCTCAGCTGGTCGATGGCGCACATCACCGTGGTCAGGTTCTTTTTCTGGTAGTCACCCAGCAAAGGAATCTGGCAGGCTTCGAGATAAAGGGTGTTGTTTTTCCATACGTCGAACTCTTGCAGCTTGTTCGAGTCAATGTGGACTTTGTCGCAGTCGAACTCCTGGTCGGCGAAGAGGATGGGACTGTGGCATTCTTGGGCTTTGTTCATGAACACGGGTTGGGTTTCCGTTTGGGTCTCGCCGATGACCACGGGGATGCCGGGTTTGATGATGCCCGCCTTCTCGCCGGCGATTTTCTCCAGGGTGTCGCCCAGAAACTGCACATGGTCGAGGCCGATATTGGTGATGATGCTGAGTTCGGGGGTGATGAGGTTGGTGGAGTCGAGTCGTCCGCCCATGCCCACTTCCACGATGGCGATGTCCACTTGCTCTTTTGCGAAGTAATCGAAGGCCATGCCCACAGTCATCTCGAAAAAGGAGAGCTCCATCTGTTCAAACCACGCCTTGTGTTGGTCGATGAAGGCGACCACTTTGTCTTCGGGAATCATCTCTCCGTTGATGCGGATGCGTTCCCTGAAGTCGCGCAAGTGGGGTGAGGTGTAAAGGCCGGTCTTATAGCCGGCTTCTTGAAAGATGGAGGCCAACAGGTGCGAGGTGGAGCCTTTGCCGTTGGTGCCTGCGATGTGGACCGACTTGAAGTTGCGGTGCGGGTTGTCGAGGTGTTCTAACAGGGCAATGGTGTTGTCCAAGTTGGCTTTGTAGGCGGCTCCTCCCACACGTTGGTACATGGGGAGCTGGTGGAACATCCAGTCGAGGGTTTCAGTGTAGTTCATCTTATTGGTTTTGAACGAAGGTGTAGGTGATAGTGCCTTTTTGTTCTTCGGGTGCGGTGGGGTCGGGGGTGAATTTCGACCTGCGGGCGGCTTCCAGGGCCATGTTGCGCATCTCGGTGTTGGTGATATCGGTGCCTTTGGTGATGGTGGCCCTCACGACGTTGCCGTCGCGGTCCACATAGATTTCCACCACGATATGGCCTTCTTCGGGGAATTCGCGGGGTGGGCGTTGGAGGGATTTGGCGCCGCGTCCTCCGAGGTCGTAGCCCGGTCCGTTGCCTTTGCCCCCTTGTCCGTCATATTTCTTGACGTCGGCCAACCCGTTGGGGTTGCCTTGGTCGCCAGGTTGTCCGGTGATTCCCTCGGAACCGCCGTCCTGCGATTTATCTTTGCCTTTGAAAAGTGCCTTGGGGTTGACGGTTTGCTCCGGGGTCTTGGTTTCTTCCTCAGGCTTTTCCTTGGGTTTTGTCTGGGGTTGGGTCTTGTTGTCTTTTTCTTTCTCTTTTTTCAGGCTCGGGGCTTCTTCCGTGTCTTGGGTCACGATGTCGTCCTTGCTTTTGGTGGTTTGGTCCTCATGGGGCTTGGGGGGCGTTGACTGCTGGGGGACGGCGGGTTTGTCGGGCTGGACTTTCCCCATGCCTTGGTTGTACATGCCGAGATCGACCTCCACGCCTTCCTCGCCAGGCAGGGGAAGCGGGGTCCTGAAGGCCATGAGGAGGAGCGCCAGGAGCAGGAGGCAGTGGAATACCACGGTCCCTACACCGGCGATGATTTTGCTTTTTCTGGATTTGTTATCGTTCATTTCTTTGGAGAGGTGGCCAAGATGACCTTATGGTTCTGTTGCGTGGCGTTGTTGATGTCGTTGACGGCGTCGATGACGTTGACGACATACTGTACTGGGACGGACTTGTCGGAGCGCAGCACGATGGTGGCGTCGGCTTGTCCCCCGATTTTGGCGTTGATGCTTGTGGACAGCTCCTCGTCGGTGACGGGGGTCTCGTCCACATAGTATTGGAAGAGGTCGTTGATATACACGGTCACGGTCTGCTTCGCCATGGTCTTGCTGCTGCTCGAAGGCAGGAGCAACTTGATGGCGTTGGGGGCCACCAAGGTGGAAGTCAGCATGAAGAAGATCAGCAGCAGGAACACCAGGTCCGACATGGACGAGGAGTTGAACGTGACATTGATCTTGTTTCTTGATTTGATAGCCATGATCCTATGTTTTAAAGGTTAAGCCGGCTCGTTGAGGACGTCCATGAACTCTGTGGCCTTGGATTCGAGCAGGTTGACGACGTTTTGAATTCTTGCGACGATGATGGTGTAAAAGATGTAGGCGAGGATGCCCACAATCAAGCCACCGACGGTGGTGACCATGGCCTCGTAGATGCCCGACGAGAGCAGCTCGATGTCGATGTTGTTGCCGGCCATCGACATGTTGTAGAAGGCGCGGATCATGCCGGTGACGGTGCCGAGGAAGCCGATCATGGGGGCAGCACTGGCAATCATGGAAAGCAAGGCGACGCCTTTTTCCAGTTTGGCCACCTCGATGTTGCCCACGTTCTCGATGGCGGTGTTGATGTCGTTGAGGGGACGCCCGATGCGCGAGAGACCTTTCTCAATCATGCGTGAAATGGGGGAATCGCTTCCGTTGCACAAGGCCTTGGCACTGTCGATTCTTCCGTCTTTCATATACTCACGGATGCGTTCCATGAAACTGTTGTCGTATTTGGTGGCGCGTTTCACCACGATATATCTCTCAATGAAGATATACACTGCGATAACTGATAAAAGGGCTAACACAAGCATGATCCAACCACCTTTCATGGCAAGGTCGAGGATGGAGAGTTTGATTTCGGCTGTTTGTTCCATATAGATTTAAGATTTCAATTTTTCAAAAAGGACCAAAATATTCAATATAACTAAAATCGTACCAAATTATTGCTGTCAGTGGGAATTCGGCCTCCAAATCTGTCCCGAGCAGCTGTCGGACGAGGCACCGGTGACGCTGCAAAGCACGTTGGTCCGTCCCTCAAGACGTAAGAGTCCCAGCAAGGCGAAAATCAAGGCTTCCTTGAAGTCGGCGGTCTGGCGGTCGGGGACAATCACTTGGTGCGCGGTATGGTGTTGGAGCCGTTCCACCAGGAAGGTGTTGTGCGCTCCACCGCCTGTGACGAGCATTTTGCCTTGGGGAAGGTGCTGGATGCAGCGGGCGGTTTGCTGGGCGATGTGCTCGGTGAAGGTGGCCAGGGCGTCTGGAACCGGATAGGAATCCAGCAAGGCGCGTTGGTAGGTCTCAAAAAACTCTCTTCCCAGCGATTTTGGAGGCTCGTGGCGGAAATAGCTGTGGTCGTTGAGCGCTTGCAACAAGCCGGGAGAGACCTCCCCTTCGCGAGCCAGTGTTCCGTCTTTGTCGTAAGGCATCCCCTCGCGCTGGGCCAGGTGGTTGAGGGCCTGGTTGGCGATGCAGATGTCGTAAGCGATGCGCTGTCCCTGCTTCTCATACGAGAGGTTGGCGATGCCACCGATGTTGAGACAGATGTCGTAGTCACCAAAAAGCAGCCGGTCGCCAATAGGGACCAAAGGGGCGCCTTGGCCTCCCTTAGCCACGTCCTCACTGCGGAAATCGTTGACGGTGAGCACCCCGCAAGCATCGGCAAGGGCTTGGCCGTCGCCGATTTGCAAGGTAAACCCTTGTTCCGGTTGGTGAAACACGGTATGTCCGTGCGAGGCCACGAAGTCAGGATGGAGATGGTGCCGCACAATGAACGTGCGAACACATTCGCCGAGGTATTGCCCATATTCCCGATCCAAGCCTCCAAGGTCTTTGGGCTTGGAGCGGAAGGCGCCTGACAGGCGTTCCCGCCAATCCAAGGGGTAGGGCAGGGTCTCCGCTTGCAGAATGTCGTAATGGTAGTGGGGAAGGAAACGTACCGCAATGATGTCGATGCCGTCGAGGGAGCTGCCCGACATCAATCCTATGGCAATGGGGTCGTTCATTGGATCTGGGGCAGGATTCTTTCCAGTTGGATGCCCCTGGAGCCTTTGACGAGGATGTGGCGCTGCGACACGGGATGGCTTTCGAGGTACGAGGCCAGGTCGTCGGAGGTGGCGAAGGTGAGGTATTCGGGGTTGTCGTTGTATTGGCTGAAGTTGGGACCCACGAGGAAAGCCTCATGGAAGCCTAGTTCTTTCAGGAGATGCAGGATGGTCTTATGTTCGGTTTCGGAGGCTTCGCCCAGCTCTCTCATGTCGCCGAGGATGAGCAGGGGGCGTTCGCCGCAGATCTCCCTGAAGCTGCGAACCGAGGCGTTCATGCTGGTGGGGTTGGCGTTGTAGGCGTCCATGACGATGGTGTTCCTGCCTTTGATGACTTGGGAGCGGCTGTTGGTCGGCTTGTAATCTTGCAAGGCCTTCACGATGTCGTCGTCGTCCACTTCGAAGTAGTTGCCTACGCCGATGGCGGCGGCCACGTTTTCGAAGTTGTAGTCGCCCACCAGTTGGGTGGCGATCACACCGGTGTAGAAGTTTTGGACGGACAGGTAGGGGTGGTGTTGGAACTTGTAGGGTTTTACGACGGTGTCGGCTTCGTCGGTGCCGTAGGTGTAGCGGTCGAGGCCTTCGGAGAGTTGCATGAGCAGGTCGTTGTCTTTGTTGACGAAGGCCATGCCGTGGTGCTCTTTCAGGTATTGGTAGAGTTCGTTTTTGGTGTTGACCACGCCTTGGAAGTTGCCGAATCCTTCGAGATGGGCTCTTCCGATGTTGGTGATAATGCCGTAGTTAGGGTCGGCGATTTTGCAGAGGTGGTTGATTTCGCCAGGGTGGTTGGCG
Organism: uncultured Bacteroidia bacterium; assembly: GCA_902783365.1. Classification (GTDB taxonomy): domain Bacteria; phylum Bacteroidota; class Bacteroidia; order Bacteroidales; family F082; genus Limimorpha. Next base: position 9,069 of record CACZQL010000150.1, read on the forward strand.
CCCATTTCCACCACGGCGATTTGGGTGCCGGGGGTGGCGCGGAGGAGGGTGAGGGGCACGCCAAGGTGATTGTTGTAGTTGCCTTGGGTGTAGAGGATGTTGTATTTCTTGGCGAGCACCGCCGAAACCAATTCTTTGGTGGTGGTCTTGCCGTTGGTGCCGGTGATGCCGATCACCTTGAGTTTCATGAGGAGACGATGATAAAGTGCAAGACCCTGCAGGGTGAGCAGGGCGTCTTGCACTTTCATGATTCTTGGATGGTCGGGAAGGGATTCCCGGTCGGCGACTACGAGGCTGGCGATGCCTTTCTCAGCCACTTCGAGGGCGAAGTCGTTGCCGTCGAAATGCTCGCCTTTGAGGGCGAAGAACACGGCGTCTTTTTCAACTTGCCTGCTGTCGGTGCTGACTTTGTAGGCTTTGCTGTAATACTCGTAAATCGACATGGTTATTTCTTGGTATAAGAGCTACCCACCTTGTTCATGGCGCAGCGGAAGCCGATGGAAGCTGACGACTGATTTTGGTTGAGATAGCGGCGGTTGCCCGGGCTCAGGTAGTAAGGACCGTCTTCCCAAGAGCCGCCTTTATACACTCTGGACTCGTCGCTGATGAGCGTGGTGCCGGGGGTGTCGTTGGTGGCTACGTCGTACATGTCCTTGGTGAATGAGCTTTGGTCTTCCTGTGTGTCGGTCCAGTTGCTTCTGATGGAGGACATATAGTCGCCATCGGAGTAGTTGGAGTTGAAGGAGGTGCGGTAGTTCTGGCGTTTAGCGGCTTCTTCTTGCGGGACGGGCACTCTTCTGATGCGACCGAGGGAATCTTTCTGGGCGATGAAGCCATCCTCATCGAGTGCGGTTTGGGTGAACACGTTGCCACGGAAGGGGCTGTAGTCGGCCACATCCTCGAAGGTAAGGGGACGATACACGTCGGCGACCCATTCGGAGACGTTGCCAGCCATGTTGTAGAGACCGTAGTCGTTGGGCCAGTAGGAGCCGACGGGGGCGGGCAGTGCGGCACCGTCGTTGAGGTTGCCGGCGACACCCATGTAGTTGCCCGGGCCGAGCTTGAAGTTGGCCATGAAGCTGCCACGGTATTTCTTGTTGTCGGTGCGGAGGCCGTCACCGTTCCAGGGATAGACCTTGCGCTGCGAGATGATTTCGTTGTTGGTGTTGCCCACGAGACCCACTGCCGCGTATTCCCATTCAGCTTCCGTAGGAAGACGGTAGGAGGGGAGCAGGATGCCGTCGGACATCTTGACGTTGCGGATGCCGTCGCCGTCTTTCTTGCTGAGGTCCTTCTTGCCGTTCTTCACGTTGCCCACATATTGTCCGGCCAGGTAAGCGTCGGTGTTGAAGTTCTCCTCGTCCTGCTGGTTGGGGTCCCAGTCGAGAATGCCGGCCTTGACCAGCATGAGCTCGTTGACACGGTCGGTGCGCCATTTGCAGTAGTCGTTGGCCTGCACCCAGGTGACACCCACCACAGGATAGTCGTTGTAGGAGGGGTGACGGAAGTAAACCTCGATCATGGGCTCGTTGTAGGTCATCCTGCCGCGCCATACGAGGGTGTCGGGCATGGCGTTGCGCACCGTCATGGGATAGTTCTGCCCATAGACGCGGTTCAGCCAATACACATATTCACGATAATCGACATTGCTGACCTCGGTGCGATCCATGTAGAAAGAAGGCACAGTGACCTTGCGGGGCACATTGTCCCAACTGTAGGTCAGGTTGTCGGTGGTGCCGCCCATCACAAAGGTGCCGCCCTCAATCGCGATGAGGCCAGGACCAATCTGCTGGTCGTTGATCTCTGCCACTTCAAAACCTCCGTTGTTGGGGTCGTTGTAGGCCCAACCCGTGGTACGGGAAGTCTTCTTGGCACATGAGGAAAAAAGAACGCCTGCCACCAGGCAGAACGCTAAGGTCTTGAATCCGGTTTTCATTGTCATTTCAATCCAAAATTGTACGCTTAATAAACTACCTTCTCATTCGTTTATTGTGCAAAATTACGATTTATTTTTTGATATTCGTCTTATTTTCTTCAAAAAACTTTTTTTTGCGCTCCCCACACCTTTATATAATAAAAAATGCGTAATTTCGTTTCCCTTTTATATTCTGAAACCATGAAGCACAAAAACATAACGCTAATACTCCTATTCTTATTGTCATGGGGCTATCACGCCCAAGCGCAACATTCGGTGCTGGCCACCGGCAATTGGTACAAAATGGGCATCTCGGTGACGGGTGTGCAGCAATTGAGGTACGACGACCTGAAGGAATTGGGCATCGACGTTGATCACATCAACCCCCGCCACCTCCGTGTCTATCACAACGGCGGCGGCATGCTCAACGAGCTGAACAGCCAACCCCGTTTCGACGACTTGCAGGAGATCCCCATCCTCGTGTCGGGTGAAGCCGACGGCAAGTTCGACGCCAACGACTACCTCCTGTTCTACGCCCGCGGCCCGGTCACCTGGTACTACGACAGCGCCGAGCAGGCTTTCCTGCACCGTCCCAACGCCTACGACGATTACTCGTATGCCTTCATCACCGTCGGCTCCACCCCAGGTAAAAGAATCGAAACGGCCACGGCACCCTCCGCAAATTATGATATGGTTGTGAAACAATTCCTTGATTATCAAGTGTATGAGAAGGATAACTACAATATCATCCATGCGGGAAGGATGTATTTCGCCGACATTCTCGAAGGCAACAGCTCGTTGAACCTGAACTTTGAGTTCAAGCATGCCTTGAAACAGCGTCCCTGTTTTGTCAAGACTTTCCTCGCGGGGCGTAACTTCAGCCCGGCGTATTTCGATTTGTATGTGGACAACCAAAAGGTCAACACCTTTTCATTGACCGTCACCGCCCCGGGTTCCGACCACGCGTTCTCCTATCCGGCCAGCGGGTCCTGCCAGGCCAGCTTTAGCAGCGACAACATCAAGGTGTCCTTGAAACACGTCGGCTTGGCCGGCACCACCTCCATCGGCTATGTGGACTACGTGCTGGTGAACGCCTGGAGGTCGCTCCAGATGGACGGACAAGAGATGGCCTTCCGCAACCCCGAGGCCAACGACGCCTCCAAAGTGTATCAATACCAGATCACCGGGGCCAACGCAGGCCTTCAGGTGTGGGATGTCACCGACTCCATCTGCCCCCGCATCGTCCATGGCCAGCTCGTCGGCTCCACCTATAGCTTCCAGGTGACGGGCAACCTTCGCAACGAGTTCATTGCCTTCACCGGTAACAACTGCCATACCCCTGTCGCGATGGGCCCGGTGGAAAACCAGGACTTGCACGGCGACCGCGATTACGACTACCTCATGGTCGTCCATCCCGATTTCCTGCCCCAGGCGGAGCGTCTCAAGGAGATCCATGCGGTCAACGACCCTGACCTTCGCGTCAAGATCGCCACCCCCCAGCAAATCTATAATGAGTTTTCGTGCGGCGCCCAGGACGTGTCGGCCATCCGCGACTATTGCCGGATGCTCTATCACGACGTGCGCCCCTTGCGCTATCTCCTGCTCTTTGGCGACGCCTCCTATGATTTCAAGAACCGCAACGGAGCGGTTTGCTTCGTGCCTACCTACGAATATAATGTGGCCACCGACATCCATTCCTGCGTGGCCACCGACGACTTCTTCTGCTGGCTCGACGACAACGAAGGTCCCGCCGGCGTCCGCACCAAACCCGATATTGGTGCCGGCCGCATGCCCGTCACCACCCTCGAACAGGCCACCCAGATGGTGGACAAGATAGAGAACTACCTCGCCAAGAACGAGCAAACCATGCAGCCCTGGCGCAATGTCATCACCTTCATGTGCGACGACGCCCAACGCAACGAGTTCTTCGACCATTCCGAAGCCTACGTGTCGCATATTAAAAGCCATGGCGGCGAACACCTGGTGGTGGATAAGATTTATCTGGATGCCTACAACCAGGAGAACACCCCCAACGGACAGCTTGCTCCCGAGGTGAACAAGGCGGTGAACAACCGCATGGAGAAAGGTACTCTGGTCTTCAACTACGTGGGACACGGGGGAGAGGTGCAGCTGGCCGAGGAGCGCATCCTGCAACGGGCGGACGTCAACTCCTGGCGCAACGGCCCGCATTATCCGCTGATGATTACCGGCACTTGCGAGTTCAGCCGCTACGACGACCATGAACGCACCTCCTTGGGCGAATACGCCTTCCTGAACCAGTATGGCGGGATGGTGGCCATGTTCACCACCTCACGCGTGACCTACGGCTACGACAACAAGCTGTTCATCACCGCCGTGTATGACCATCTGTTCGAGGTGGTTGACGGGGATTACTATCGTTTGGGCGATGTGTTCCGGATGGCGAAATACAGGGGCGAGGAGAACGAACGCCGCTATGTGATGTTCGGGGATCCCGCGCTGCGTCTCCCCCTGCCTCGATGGACTGTGGAGACGACTTCGATGGTCGATACTGTAAAAGCCTTGCAGCCCGTCACCCTCCAAGGTGTCGTGAAAGACCCCAGCGGACAGGTGGCCTCCTCTTTCAACGGCCTCGTTTATGTGAGTGTCTATGACAAGGAGATTACCTACCAGACCAAAGGTGACGAGGATACCTCCCCCAAGAGCTTCACCTTGCGCAACAGCGTCGTGTTCAATGGAAAGACCGAGGTGGTCAACGGACACTTCTCCGTCGATTTCATTGTGCCCCGCGACATCTCTTACCGCTTTGGCTCGGGCATGGTGAGCTATTACGCCACCGACTATGTCCACGACGCCTCCGGCGCTTACGAGAACTTCGTCATCGGAGGGTTTTACGATGACGCCGAATTGGACGACGACCCGCCTCGTGTGGAACTCTATATCGACGATGAGCAGTTTGTGAGCGGCGGCATCACCGGCAGCAACCCCACCATGATCGCCTACGTGGAGGATGCCAGCGGCATCAACACCACCGGCACCGGCATCGGGCACGATATCGTGGCCTCCCTGTCGGGCCCCACCGACGTGTCCTTCGTCTTGAACGACTATTTCGAGGCCGACATGAACCGTCAAGGGAAAGGCAAGGTCTTCTATAGGATGCCCGCCCTCCAGGACGGGGAATACACCCTCACCCTTAAAGTGTGGGATATCTACAACAACTCGGGTACCGCCCAAATCAACTTCATTGTGAGCGGCAGCGAGCTGATGGTGCTGGAGAACGTGAGCTGCGCTCCCAACCCCTTCAGGGACCAGACCTATTTCAGCTTCGGCCACAACCAAATCGGCAACAACATGAGCGTCCAAATCAGCATCTACGACATGATGGGAAGGCTCGTGACCGTGCTGAAGGAAACCGTGCCAGGAACCTCCGCCCGCACCAACCCCATCCCCTGGGACGGATGCGCCAGCAATGGGAGCAAGCTCCCGGCAGGCGTTTACGTGTATTGCGTCACTGCCTCCAACGACCAGGGCCAAACCGCTTCTCTTACCTCAAAATTGATTCTATTACGATGAGACAGATGCGTATGAACCATAGGATACCTTTACTGCTCCTGACCCTGCTGCTGGGCTGCCTCTCGCCCCTTCGGAGCCAGTGGAATGTGAACGAGTCGGTACTGAGCCGGCATACATGGTATAAAATAGGTGTCACCGGCGACGGAATATATGCCCTCGACAAGGCGGCTTTGAGCGCGGCAGGAGTCCACGTGGAGATGTTGGATCCCAACCGAATCCAACTGTTCGGCAACTTGCCCGGCACCTTGCCCGAAGCCAATGCAACGGAACGCTTCGATGACCTAACCGAGATTGCCCTCATGGTGGAGGGCGGCGAGGATGGCACTTTCGACGACCATGACCGCATCCTCTTTTATGGCTTCGGACCGGTCAACATGGTCCTCAATGCCTCCAATTACTATGAGTACCAACGGAATCCCTATTCCGACACGACCTATTATTTCCTCTGCGTCGATGGTGAGAACAATGGACTGCGCATGGAGTCGCACCCCTCGATGGCTACCACCAATTTCGACGCCGTGGTGTCAAGCTATCCCGACTACGTGTATCACGAGAGTGAGGAGATCTCGCCCTACGCCTCCGGCAGAACCTGGTACGGCGATATGATCACCAAGGACGAAGGATTCAAGGAGTTCGTGTTCGAGCTCCCGAACATCGACAAGACCCAGGTCCTTCGCATCCATTCGGAAGTGCTGGGACGCTGCGCCACGGGGTTTCCCTACAGCCTGCGTATCAATGATAACCTGCTGGTGGACCAAAAACTGATTGATGCCTTCTCCGACCATACCTACGGAATGCCCCATCTGGCTGACAAGATGTTCTTCACCGATACCGACCGCCTGCCCGTGCGATACGAGTTGGGTCCCACCGAGGCCAACCCCTTGCTCTTCATCGACTATTTCGTCATCAACTGCTGGCGCGAGCTCAAGTACGATGGCGAGGAGATGGCCTTCAGGGTGCTTCCCTCGCAGATGGTGACCGACACGGTGAAAGTGTTGCTGCGCGGGGTCGTCGGTGACGTGGTCTGCTGGGATGTGTCAAATCCTCTACGGCCCTTTGTGCAGGAATTCATCCCCCTGGCCAACAACGCTTATTTCGGACTGGCGGAGCATTCCGAGCGACACTACCACCTGTTTCAATCCTCCGACATTAAGGCGGTGACGTCGCTCCGCCCGATAGGGAACCAGAATCTCCATGGCATCTTCTCCACCGATTTCCTGATTGTTACCCCTCGCGTGTTCGCGGAGGCCGCCGAAGCCTTGGCGGCGTTTCACCGTGAGGAAGGTCTGGATTGCGAGGTGGTGGATGTCGAAGCGGTTTACAACGAGTTCGGAACGGGTGTTCCCGACCCCACGGCGTTGCGCGACTTCATCAGGATGGTGTATCTGCGCAGCGGAGGCCGGATGCGCTATGTGCTGCTCATGGGCAAAGGCACCCACGACTATCGGAACTACAAGGGGATGGACAACAATTTTGTGACCACCTACCAGATTTTGGATAAGCCCTATCATCAGCTCTATTCCATCTGCTGTGACGATTATTTCGCCTTGATGGATGAGGATGAGGGGAAGGACTGCACAGGAAGGGTGGACCTTGGGCTAGGACGTCTGCCCATCACCACACTCGAACAGGGCCTTCAGGTGGTGGAGAAAATCAAGCATTACTCCGATGTGTCGGCCAGCCACGGACCCTGGAAGAACGAGCATCTCTTCATGACTGACAACGATAGCCGCTCCTATATAGACAATGCGGAGAAACTGGATAAGGTGCTCGACACGGCCTGGCATCTCATCACCACCAAGAAGCTCTATTTCGACTCTTATCCTGTGGTGGCTACTCCCTCGGGGGTCAGGATCCCCCAGGCGCACGAGGCCTTGATGGACTATATCGACCGCGGTTTCTTGGTGATGAGCTATACCGGCCATGGAGGCACCAACAGCCTCAGCAACGAGAAGGTGTTCACCGTCTCCGACGTGCTGGCCATGCGGAATTATGACCAGCTGCCTTTTGTGCATACCGCCACCTGCGAGTTCAGCGAGTTCGACAACCCCACCGTGGTGTCGGCGGGCGAACTCATGATGCTCCATCCCACAGGGGGAGCCATCGCACTGCTTACCACCGTGCGACCCACCATCGGCGCCAAGAACCAGCAACTGTCGTTGTCCTTCCACGAACATGTCTATGACATGGAAGACGGAAAGCCCCTGCGCTTTGGTGACATCTACCAAAGGGCCAAGTCAGACCCTAAATATTACGTGAAGGACAATGTGGCCTTTGTACTCTTCGGCGACCCCGCTTTGCGGCTGTCCTATCCTGAACGGAGAGTCCAAACCACCAAGGTCAACGGGAACGTGGTTTTCGGCGACAACCTGTTTTTTGCCGCCTCGCCGCTGAGTTTCTCCGGCCAGGTGACCGACCGCGACGGGCAGATCGACGCGTTGTTCAACGGCGTGATGAACGTGCGACTGTACGACAAGAAATCGAGATACACCTCCTTGGGCAACTATTCGCTTCCCCGAACCTATTCGTTCTACGAGAATGTTTTGTTTGAAGGGAAGGTGACCGTGAAGGAGGGCCGTTTCGACTTCTCTTGCTTCCTTCCCGCCAATGTGAACTACGAGTCGGGCAACGCGCGCTTGTGCTATTATGCTTACGACTCCCTCCGTGGGGTCGATGCCAACGGCATCTTCGACGACTTCTCCGTGGGCGCGGTGGATCCATCCGCCGTGACGGACCACCAAGGGCCCGACATCCGGCTGTACTGGAACAGTCCCGATTTCCAAAGCGGCGATGTGGTGCCACGCAGCGGCGTCCTCTACGCCGACTTGTTTGATGAGCACGGCATCGACTATTACAATGTGTCCATCGGAAGGAATATCGTGATGCGCAGCACCCTTGCCGAGTTTGACAATCGGATTCTCGACCATCAGTTTAAACCTGCCATCGATGACTATCAGCGTGGCCGTATCGTGTTGCCTGTCAGCAATCTTTCCGACGGCACTTACGAGTTCTCCCTCAAAGCATGGGATACTCAGGGCAACTCCACGGAGGTGCAGATCTCCATGGTGGTGGAGGAAGGCGCCCTGCTGACCGCCGCCTACAACTATCCCAACCCCTTCCATGGCAGCACCAATTTCGTGGTGGGCCATTCCGACCTGACCGAGGACTTGTCGGTGCGCATCGAGATTTTCGACCTCCTGGGCCGGAAGGTGACCGAAATCAACAAAAACACACACTCCGAGGTGGGGGTGGTGCCTCCCATCGAGTGGAACGGCCAAGCGGCGGACGGACACCCCTTGCAGGCCGGGCTCTACGTCTATCGTATGACGGTGACGGACGAAGCCGGGCAGTCCAAATCGGTGACGAATCGAATCATTGTTGAATAAAAAAATAAAAAAAATCATTCAATATAATAAAGAGTCTCACTTTCCGTTATTGTTTCATGTTATTACCAGAAAAATTGAAATAGGATATGAAATTCAAAGCATTTTTCATTTTGGCCGTGTTGGTCATGGCAGGAGTTCAGTCTTATGCCCAGAATCAGATTTTAGGACAGTCTATCAATCCTAACGTCATCACTACGGCAGTGCCTTTTGTGTCTATTGCTCCCGATGCCCGTGGAGGTTCCATGGGCGATTGCGGCGTGTCTTCGGATCCGGATGTCTATAGCATGCATTACAATCCTGCGAAATACACGTATTTGGAGGATGACCTGAGCATTGGTTTGGGCTACAGCCCCTGGCTGCACAACCTGGTGCCCGACATGAACCTTGCCTATCTGGCCTTTGCCAAGAAGCTGAATCCGGAGTCCGCCATCGGCGCCTCTTTGCGTTATTTCAGCTGCGGCGATATTACCTTCAGGGATAACAACAACAACGACATGGGAACCTACAAACCCAATGAATGGGCTTTGGATGTCACCTATGCCAGAATGTTGACGGATTACCTCTCGGGTGCTGTGGCGGGTCGCTTCATCTATTCCAACCTGACCCAAGGCATCACCGAGGGCTCTTCGGTGGGCTGGTCGGTGGCTGCCGACGTGGCGGTTTACTACAAGCGTCCTGTGGAATGGTTCCGCGACATGGATGCCGACATCTCATGGGGCGTCAGTGTCAACAATATCGGTTCCAAGGTGAGCTACAACAACACCAGCGTGAAAAAGGACTTCATCCCCACTACCCTGCGCTTTGGTCCCGGCATGAAGCTGAAGATCGACGAGTATAACTCCCTGGCTTTCTCGGTGGATGTCACCAAGCTGCTGGTGCCTACGCCTCCTATCTACAAGAAGGACCCGATTACCGGACAGTATGTGACCACTGATGACGGCGAATTGGAAATTGAGGCTGGCAAGAGCGACGATGTCTCTGTGATGGTCGGTATCATCCAGTCGTTCTACGATGCTCCCGGTTGCTCCTACGATGACTACAACCAGCTTGTGAACGTGGGCAAGTTCTATGAGGAGCTTTGCGAGTACAACATCGGCGTGGGAGCCGAGTATTGGTACAACAACGTTTTTGCCGTGCGTGCCGGTTATTTCAATGAGACGGCCATGAAGGGCAATCGTAAGTATGTCACCTTGGGTGCTTCGTTGAAGTACAACGTGTTAGGTTTGGATGTCTCTTATCTTGTCCCAGTCAATGGCACCATCGGCACCAACCCGTTGGAGAAGACCTTGAGATTCAACCTGACTTACAGCATCGGCGCGAAGAAGTCCTGATACTTTAGGTAAGCTAGTTTTTGAACACGAATTTCACGAATCTCACGAATGATTGGCTATTCGTGAGATTCGTGAGATTCGTGTTCGTTACTGGGAGCGTTTTTTCCTTGACTTCGTTAATGCGTCACCCATCGCATGTATGCGCATTCTCGATAGTTCTGCTCTCCAATAGGGGGCTCTTTAAACTCTAAATTCTAAATTCTTAATTATTTATTGCTTCAGTGGTCCATTCTGCGACGGTGCGGGTCTCTTTAGAGAAGGCGATGCCTATCTTGACCACCTTGCGTCCGTCGGCCTGGTAGGGGATGGCGTAGTCGCGGCTGTTGATGCAGTCGAGGGCATCTCGGGCGGTGCCTCGGGTCTTGAGCTCTATCACGTAGATGGTGTCGGAGAGGAACACCACCATGTCGGTACGCCCGAGGGCGGCCTTCACCTCGGTGAAGGTGCGGCAGTTGATGGTGGAGAACACCACGTAGGTCAGCATCTGGTAAAACGCCTCGTATTTGGCGATGTCCTCCAGCTCCTTTTGGCCGAACTCAAGGTAGGGGATGGAGGCAAAGAAAGCCTGCATGGCCTTCATGGCGCCGTCGATGTCGCGGCGTTTGAGACAGACATAAAAGCGTTTCGCAAATCCGTTGGGGTCTTCCTTGACTTCCATCATGGTGCTAAGGAAGTTTTCCATAAACCCCACCTTCACTTCGGCATTGGGGAATCCCAGTTTGTAGAGGTCTGAGTCCATGTCGTAGCTTTTAATGGTGAGATAACCCGACTGGTAGAGGAGGGGCAGGGCGGAGGTCATCGCTTCGGTGGGTACGTCGAACTGCGAGGACGGCACTTCAAGGTCGCCCAGCTCGAGGATGTTGGTGTGGAAGCGCTTCATCGCCTCGAAAAGGAAGGTGGGGGTGCCGGAGGAGAACCAATAGGAACCGATTTCTTTGGAACGGAATGATTTAACAATGCTGTAAGGGTTGTAGATGTCCTCTGATTCTTTTCCGAAATGGTAGCCATCATACTGTAGCTTGAGTTTTTCAAAGGTCTCGTTGAACGAGATGTGGCTGGTGTTAGCTAGTTCTTGGATGTCCGTTTCGAAATAGTTCAGTAGCTCTGCCTTGGTGAAGCCGCAGATGGCGGAGTAAGGAGTCTCCATTGAGATGTTGTCAAGGTTGTTGATGGTGGAGAAGATGCTCAGCTGTGAGAACTTGGTGATGCCGGTGATAAAGACGAACTGCTCGTCGGCATCGCAGATCTTGAGGGTTTGGTAGAACTCCTGCAAAATCTCTCTCATCGATGCCAGCCTTTCGGGCTTGTTCAGGACGTCCAAAAGCGGGGCGTCATACTCGTCGATGATCACCACGGTTTTAAGCCCAGTCATTTTATGGGCTCGACGAATCACCCCTTTCAGCCTTAACCCTGGTGTGCTTTCTTCTTCGTTCCGGCCATACAATGCTTCGTAATCCTCCAGTTGAAGATTCAGTGCCTTGATGACATTTTCATCCGACTTATGTTTACAACCGCTCATGTCGAAATGCAGCACTGGGTGCTTGTTCCAATTTTTCTCCAGATCTATGATACTAAGTCCCTCGAAGAGGTCTTTCCTTCCTTGAAAGTAGTATTTAAGGGTGCTGCAAAGCAGTGACTTGCCAAACCGCCTTGGCCGGCTGAGGAAAACGAATTTGGATTCAACGGTGAGCTTATAGACCAAATCGGTCTTGTCAACATAGATAAGTCCTTTTTGTCGGATTTCCTCAAAATCGGTGAAGCCAGCGGTGTAAAGTCTCATGGTTTTATATTTTCCGCAAAAATATAACAAAAATGTTTATTCCGCAAGAAAAGGATGAAAAATAAAACGAGGGTGACCAAGCGAATGGCCACCCTCGGTGTTGTAGGTAAGATGTCGCAACGCGCTTACTTGACGATGTTGATCAGCTGGGTGTAGGTTGTGTCACCGCAGGTGACCTTCACAATGTAAGTGCCTGCCGGATAGGAGCTGACTTCCACGCTGGTCTCTTGGCTGTTGACCTTGGTTTCGTACATCAGCTGTCCAAGCGTACTGTAAAGGGCGACGTGAGTCATGTCAAGACCTTGGATGGTGATCTTCTCGGAAGCCGGGTTAGGATAGACCTTTAACTCGTGCGTGTTTTCACCAATCTCGTTGGAGTTCTTCACCTGAATCTCGATGCGGCCGTTACCTTCGCTGCACTGAGCAGTTGGGATGGCGGTCAACACCGCGTTGCCTTTGAAGGTTTGGCTCCAAGTCACCACCACCGACAGGCCGTCGTTGGCGGGAAGGAGGGTGCCGGCCTCAGCAGGCTCCATTTCGTATTCCACCCTCACGTCGTTGGTGACAGCATACGTGGTGCTGGGCGTGAAGTGAGCGTCGATTTCAACATCACCTTCAATCTCAGGAGCTTCGGCCTTGGGCAGCACTTCCACATGCATGTTGAGGTCAATGTCGTTGCCGCAGTAGTTCTCACAATTAGGATCCAAGGCAAGAATCTGAGTCAACTTGATGTCCATGCTTTCGCTTGGCGTGAGCTCGAGGGTGTAGCTGTAGCCGTTGATTTCGATGGTTTCAATGCCAGTTCCATGCACCGTGAATTGCGGGTTGTTGACCATTCCGCCTGTCGCGGTCAACTCGAAGGTCGCGGTTTCGCCTTCGCAGACGGTGACCTCTTGCTGGTTGACGCTGAGGGTTGGGAGTTCGATGATGGAGTAGTTGAAGACCATGGTGTAGTCGGACGGGCATAAGCCGTTGTTCAAGTTGCTGAACTCCAGCTGATAATTGCCGGCTTGGTCAGATGAGGTGGGGAACACGAGGGTGTTCTCGCCTTCCACGAGGGTGTAGGTCTCTCCATTGATGTCGATGGTCATCATGCCGTTGACGTAGCCTGATGCGGTGTATTCCACGCTCAGGTCTTGGCCTTGGCAAAGGGTTACCTCGCAGTTCGGGACGGGGAAGCTGAATTGAGGCTGAGGATTCATCACGAAGGGGATGTCCATCAGGACAGTTCCACAGTTGGAGGATTCAGCTGTGGCAGTCAAGGTTACGGTGCCGTTGGCGATATCTTGTGAGCCCGGAGTGTAAGTGGTCGTGAGCTCGTTCACGTTGCCGAAGGTGCCGTCGCCGTTGGTGCTCCACTCAAAGACTGTGTATGCCCCCGTCACTTCCACGCCGATGTCTTGTGGTTCAGGAATGGCGCAGTAAGTGGCTCCCATGAGGATGTCAGGGACAGTGATGGTCGGCAGAGGATGCATCTCGAACGGAATCTCCAAAGAGGTGGTTCCACAGGAGGTAGTCTCGACAGAGACCGTCAAGTTAAGGGTGCCATTGACGATATCTTGTTCGCCGGGGGTATAGGTGGTCATCGGGTCGTTGGGGTTGTCGAAGGTGCCGTCGCCGTTGGTGCTCCATTCCAAGGAGGAGTAGTCGCCGTCGAGGGTCACACTGACTTCCTGGGGTTCTGCGACAGCGCAGTAGTAGGCTTCGGGAAGGGCGTTCTCGATTTGGACGTTCCTGTTGATGAGCAGTGTCATGTCATCAGTGAGGGTTTCGTTGCCAGCGGTGAGGGTAAGGGTGAGGGTAACGGAGCCATTCTCATTGTCTTGGGGGCCTGGAATGTAAATAGGTGTGGCGGTGTCGTCATCCAGGAAGGAACCATCGCCGGAGGTGCTCCATGCGAGGGATTGGTAGTAGATGGCATAACCGACGATTTGGGCTTGTTCGCCTTGGCAGACAGTGATGTCGTTGCCGGCGGTGCCAGCCATGACACGGGCAGCGGGCAGCGAGACATAGTCGATCCAAGCGCAGTCCTGTCCCGAGCTGACACTTTGGTCCTTGGTGTAGGTCCAAGTGTAGGTGTGTTGTCCCGCACTGACAGGATAGGAGGCTTGAGTCCAGGAAATATTACCCGACCAGTTGCTGAGTTCCGTATCGTCGATGGAGAAGTGGAGCTTGTCCCAGCCAGACTCGGAGGAGACGGCATAATAGAACGAGATGGTGTCGTTGGTGCCGGCCTCGTGGGTCAGGGTCATGGTGGTGGAGCTGTTGTTGCCGATGTTGCCCGACCTGACGCAGTAGTTGCCTTCGTAGGGGTTCTGGGTGTCGAATCTCCAAGGATTGCCGCCTGTGCTGGCCCAGCCTCCGGTGAACGTGCCGGTCTCGAAGTCTTCAAGGATGAGGCCGACTTTGGCGGCGTAGTCTTTGGTGGCGCCATATTGGCCGGAGGTGACGTTGAGGATCATCGGGCAAATGTAACCCGTGGGGGTGCTTTCGTCGATGCTGATGGTATAGGTGGCCGTGGTGATCTCAGAGGCGTTGATGGTGTCGATCTCGACGAGGGAACGCTCAAGATTAATATAAGGTGAGAGGAGCGTCAGGCTAGCTTCGGCGTTGAAGGCGGAGCTATGGCCGGCGTTTTTGATGGAGAAGGAAAGCTGGGCGGTTTCGCCAGCATCCAGACGTCCGTTGCCGTTACCGCTGAGTTCAGTGATTCCCATGTTGCCCAACTCGATTATCGGAGCGTAGGCCCTCACGGTGAGTTTGCTCACGTAGGTGTCGTCGCCGTTGGTGACGTTGATGGTGAAGAGGTTGGGGGTGTTGTCGGGCACGTTGTCGGCGACCACGAAGGTGAAGGCGTTGGCCAGGGTCTGGGTGGCGTCGGGGGCCAGTCCGTTGTACTGGGCGGTGCCGTTGGTGATGGTGATGTATTCGGAGTTGGTTTCGAGGACGGCTTCGAAGTCGCTGATGGCATCGACGCCCACGTTGCGGAGGGTGACGTCGAGGTTGACGGTCTCAGCGTAGTCGGCTTGGCCGTTGCCGTCTGTGTCTTGGATGGTTTTGCTGTCGAGGACGACATAGGCGCCTTCAGCGGGGATGACGCTCATGACCGCCTCGTAACGGAGGTAGTTCTGACCAGTGGCGATGAGGTGGATCTCGGTGGGCGGGAACTGGGGCTCGATGGCGATGTTCTGGATGTCGCCAGTGGCTTGCGTGACGGCGAGAATCTCCCAACCGCCATCTTCACCCTGTTTCACCAGGCTGATCATGCAACCTTCGGGGGCGCTGACGCTGACGGTCTCCTGGTTGGCAAGCACCACTTCGGGGTGGATGACATCCATCTGTTGAGGTACCTGGTTGAAGATGCGCAGGAAAGCGTCGCAGTGGGCGGTGAACATGGTAAAGGTGATGTCTTTCGACTCAGGGTTGGACGGCCAGCTGCTCTGGGCCAGGAAATATTTTCCGGCCACGTTGCCGAAGGCGGGCATCCAATTGCCCGTGTGGGAGGCGTAGGGACCGTAGGTGGGCAGGAAGTCGCCGTCGAAGAGGTCGTAAACGCCCCAGACGTAGGTGTCGTTGACGAAGGAATAGGAGACTTGAGTGGGGCAGAGCACACCCACGGCACCGGCGTTCTGGCCGTTGTAGGTGCGGCGCATCCAAGCCTCGCAGAAACAGTCGGAATTGTAGTTGAACATACCCGTGGAGCAGTTGATGGACATGACGAAGGGCAGCTTGCCGACGTTGTTCATCTGGTTGACATGGCTGTTGCGCACGGCAGGTTCGCCCCAGCCGGTCTCCAAACCATGGTCGCGGTGCTGCACCCAGAAGGTGCCTTGGTTGACGGCCTGCACCACCTGTTCAGGCGTGCCACCTGTCCAACCACCCATCTCGCTCGGCGAGGCGGGGATGTAACCCGTTCCGTTGGGGCCGAAGTAGTTGACGGCCATGCTCGTGTTCTGGTTGGTGGACCATACGCTTCCCGGTGATCCGGAGTAGATGCAGTTGATGCGGTTGGGGTCGTAGCCTTTCTGACGCATGTAGCCGCCGAACACCTCCGAGCAGATTTGGAACCAGCGTTCGTCTTGCCAACCCAGGGCGGTGATGGGACGGGTGTAGAAATCCGGGTCGGTGTTGGGACTGCCGAATTCATACTCGATTTGCTTGCCTACCAAGACGGGCAACTGGTTGGCGGTCTCCGCCACCAGGCGCGAGAAGACCATGTCGGGAAGGTTGTCACCCGAGGGGTCGGCGTAGCGGTTGTCGGTGATGCAGCTGCCTTCGTAAGGGTGCGATACGACTTCGGCGGGGATGTATTGGCCCATGTTGGTGCCATGGTCGCCCAACAGACAGACGGCGGCAGGAGCGATCGTCCAGGTGTTGTAGGCGTTGTGGAACCAGCTCTTCATCTGGGCGGTGGTGTTGGCCGGCATCTCGTCGAGACGATAGACCTTGGTGATGATGCCCTGACGGGTGCGGAAGTCCTTCAGCTGGTTGGCGTACTCCACCCAGGCGTCGTTGTTGGGCGTGATGATCAGGTACTCGGCGCCTTCGGCCTCGTCGCGGAGCCATTGCTGCATTCGGGCCTCATAGTCGATGACCGGAAGCTGATCGTAGTTCATCAGCTCGGCGGCCAGGATGGGGTCCCAGTAAGGAGAACGCAGACGGTCGTCGCCAAAATGACGGGTGCCACCCTCAAACTCGATGGCCACCTTCACGTTGGTATAAACGATGAGGTCTTTCGTGACGGGGTTGTACTGGAAAGGCATGATGGTGAGGTTCACGGCATCGACACCACGGATGTAAGCCTCGTTCAGAAGGAAAGGCTGCTCCGGGTAGAAGGCGTTTTTGCCATAGACCTTCATGTCTTTCTTGTAGTCCATCTCAGGCTCCTCGTTCTCGTTCTGGAGGCGGAGGGCTGGTGCGACGTTGACATTCTTGATGATTTCCTTCTGGCAGTCAAGAACTTTCAAGACAGGTTTCGCACCCTGTGGAATGGCAATCATGCGACCTTCGGCGGGAAGGTTGGGAAGTCCGGCGTCGTTGGGAAGAACAATGCCGTTGTCGAGCACAATCTCCTTCATCTCCTCGCCACGATAGGCGATGGTCTCGAAGGATAAACGCTGGACGGAGTAGTTGACCTCCACTTTGTCCGCCGACTTGCTCGTCAGGCTGAAGCCTTTGGGGCCTTTGGCGGGATAGGTGTAGGTCTGAGCCATGAGCATGTTGGCGCTGAGGACCAAAGCGATCATGACAAGCAGTTGGTAGAATCCTTTTTTCATTGGTAAAATGTTGAGTTGTTTATTATTGAGTTAAATATCTTTGTTGTTATCGTTGCAGGTAATAGCAGGCGTCTTTCAGCTGCCGCTTGATGGGGAACACCACGGAAAGGTTGGCTTCCACGTCGTGCGACCGGATGCTCAGGTCGCCCGGAAGGAAGATGCCTAAAGGACTGCCGCCGTCGTTCTTTTCCCAGGCCAGGTTGAGGAGGCCGTAGTTGAGGGCGACATTGAATTTGAGGATGATGGCCGACATCTCGGTGGGGATGCGGGCCATCAGCCCGGCTCCGGCCAGGATTCCCGCATTCCAGCTTTTCTTCCAGTCCATGGTGGCCGAGTGGCTTACCTCGTCGTGGAAGGAACCGTAGTCTGTGATGGTGGTGGTGACGACCGGCCCGTAGGTGAATTTCCCGTCTCTGAACGCGGCGTTGAAAGGCAGAGGAAGGTCGATTTGGGGAGCGATGAAGAAATACGGGATGACCTTGTCGTCCTTGAAAGCGCCTTTCAAATAATAGGAGACGGGCATACGGACGGAGATGAGGTTGTATCCCAGGACGGACTCTCTCGCGAAGACCCCGTCGTCGGTCAAAGAGATCTGATAGGGCATTTCATACGACACCTTCGTCCCTTTTTGGGAGAAAAGGCCTTCTAAGGCGAGGGAGAGCCGGGAGAAGTAACGTTCCACAAGGAGTCCCGCGGAATAGCCGATGTTTCCGCTGTATTTCACATTGGAGAGGTCCGATTTGGTCATGACACTCCAAGGACATCCCACCGTCAAACCTATGGTGTAGTCGCTGAAGGCGAGGTTCGCGTTCTGTTTCTGCGACTTGAGGGGCTTGTTGAACTGTGCTTGCGCCGTGATGCAGAACGACATCGCGAGGAGCAAAAAGCCGGTGGTTATGATAGAGGTGTTTTTCATGGTCTGATAGTCTGCGCATTATTGGATTGTGTCCCATTCGTAACAGGGGGAGAGGGCAGCGTGGCTCTTGATTTCGATGGTGCCCTTTGCGTAGGCATTGATGGTGGGACGGTATTCGTAATCCAGGATTTTCTTTCCGATACGATAGTTCTTGACCCCGAGGACCTTTCCTTGCTGGTCATATTCCAGCGTTCCCGAGATGAGGATGGCGTTGGTGGGATTTCCCGAACCTTCTTCGTTGGTTTTTTCGATGTAGTAGGCGGTGAAGTCGTTGCCGCTGCCGATGATGTAAACGGTGTCGTTCTCTTTGGTATAGGTATCGCCGTGGGTACCGAACGTCATCAGCTTGTGTTTCGCGATGCCTTGCACCTGGTCGAAGAAATGGTGGTGGTTGATGGACGCTTCGTAGGTGGGCGGGTCGGCGTGTGACAGGATGTCAGGGTCGCCTTCGTTGGGACCGAAGATATAGCGTTCGCAGTAGTCGAAGTCCATGCCGGTGACTTTAAAGCTGAGACCGTTCAGAGAGGGTGGCACGGGGCCGAAATGGATGTGGCTTTCTCCAAAGTGTGCAATCAAATCGTCGTTGTTTTTGAGTGTTGTGCTCACTTTTTCTACTTCTTGGGGGCTGCTGAAATCGAAGTTGACGGGTTCGCGTTCGCAGCTGTAATACCCCAGTGACAAGGCAAGGACGACAGTGATGAGCTTCAGCTTTTTCATCTTTCTCTGTTTGTTATTTCATGATAATCACTTTCTTGGTGATGGTTCCTTCTTTGCTTGAGAGCGTAAAGAAGTACATGCCTTCCGACAGTCGGCTGGCATCGTATTGGTGGGTATGTTTTTCGTGGCTGTTGTTCAGGAGGAAGGCATCCACCAGGGTTCCCGTGAGGTCGTGGACTTTGACAGTGACCTCGCCGAACATGTTCTCAAACGAGAGGGTCATGGAACCCTTGTTGGGGTTGGGGTAGATGTCGGCTTTGCAGGGGGCCGTGTTCTCGTTGACGTCGTGGTAGCTGCAGTGGATCCAGAGCGACTTGGTGTATTCGCCGCAGGCGCAGTCGCCGGTGCTTTGGGTGTGGGCGCGGAGTTCGATGGAGTCGCGCTCGAAGGTATAGATGTAGAGCAGACACTTGTCACCGTTGTCGTAAGGCACGAGGTCCCATTTGTTGAAGGGTGACCCATCCGGGTTGTAGAGTCCCCAGTCGGTGGAGTGGGTGGAGCGGGGATGGATTTGGATGGCGTAGTTCTCGATGGTGTATTGGAACTCGGAACCGCCGACGACCCAAGCGTGCCCTTCCACTTTCGGGAAGCTGGGGCTGTAGTCAAGCTGGAGGTTCATGGTGACGGTGCTGTCGCAGCCATGCACGGTGGGGATGGTATGGGTATAGGTGCCGGCCTCATTGTACGAGTAGGTCTCGCCGTTCCAACCGAACTGCCAGTCATACTGGTCGCATTGGTTAGGAATGGAGATCTGGCTCTCGGTGGCGTGGTTGACGGTGAGGTCGAGCACGTAGGTGCTGTCGCAGTTGAAGTTGGGTCCGCCGCCGGTGTGGACGCTGCTCACGATATGATGGTTGGTGGAGGTGTAGTGGCTGCCCGGGACGATGGGCCAGTCGTAGCTGTCGCACACTGTCATGGTCTCAGTGTGGTAGAACTCCTGGTGGAACTTGAGGTTGAGGCGGTATTTGTAGTCGCAGCCCCCTTGTGGGTCGGGGAGGATGACTTCGTCGTAAGTGTTTTGCGTGTAAGTCTGTCCCGACTTGTCCCAATAGTAGGAGGGACTGTCGTCGTGGGCATAGCATTCATAGACGTATTCCACGGGAGGCATCTGGTATTCTCCGACGGAGAGGACGAGTTTTTCCACCTTGAGGCATCCGTGGTTGTCGATGGTGTCGAAATAGGCGATGTCGCCGTCTTGGCTGTAGAGGGTGCCGTGGAAGTTGTAGGTCTGCGAGATACAGATGGAGGGATCGACCAGGGTGGTGTCGTTGGGCGGATAGACGGTGAGGTTGAGCCATACGACGCTGTCGCAGCCGTGGATGGTCTCAAGGGTCTCGGAATACACGCCGGTGGTGTTGTAGGTATGGCTGTGGAAGGGATAGCTCTCGCCGGCGCAGATGTATTCGGTGGTGGTGTGTGCGTTGTCGTAGGAGGGGTAGTGGTGGAGGTGGAGGGTGATGACCTTTTCGCAGCCTTGGGCGGTGGTGGTGTGATAGTCGTAGTTGCCTTCCTGGTTGTAATCCTGCCCGTAGAACGAGAAGGTCTCGTCGGGGCAGATGTATTCGTCCATCTCTTCATATTCCTGCTCGTTGATGGAGACTGTGGTGGAGACGTTCATAGTGGTGTAGCCGTCGCTGACGGTGCAGGTGTAGGTGGTGGTTTCGGTGGGGGTGGCGATGGGGTTGGCGATGAGGGGGTTGTCGAGTCCGATGGAGGGACTCCAAGAGTAGGTGTAGTTGCCGGTGCCGCCCACGGTGGTGGCGGTAAGTTGGGAGCTCTCGCCGAGGCAGATGGAAGTGGGGCTGGCGCTGGCGGTGGCGGTCATGTTGGAGCCTTCGATGAGGACGCTCACCTGGTCGGAGCTGGTGCATCCGCCGGTAGGATGGGTGGCGGTGAAAGTGAAGACGGTGCTTTCGGTGAGGCCGATGGTCTGGGTGCTTTGGGCGCTGGGGTTCACCACCTTGTCGGCGGGTTCCCAATGGTAGTTGAACATCCCTGTGCCTGCCGAGCCGTTGAGTTGTGCCACGCCGCCGTATTGGATGGTTTGGTCGGGACCGGCGTTGGCCACGGGGTTGGGATAGACCACGACGACGTTGGTCTTGGTGTTGCTGCAAGAGCCTCCGGAGGTGGCGGTGAGGGTCACGTTATGGTTGCCGGAGGTGGCAAATTGGTGGGTCGGGTTCTGTTGGGTGGAGGTCTGTCCGTCGCCGAAGTCCCAGAGATAGGTTACGGCTTGGCCGGGCGGATTGGTGGTGGTGGTGTTGGTGAACTGGGTGGAGTTACCCTGGCAGACGGCGTTGGCGGTGAAGTTGGGGGTGGGGAGGGCCGACACGGTGATGCTTTGGGATTTGGTACTGGTGCAGGGGCCTCCGGTGGAAACGGTGAGGGTCACGTTGTAGTTGCCGGGAGTGTTGTAGATGTGGGAAGGGCTCTGTTGGTTGGAAGTCTGTCCATCGCCGAAGTTCCATTGGTAACTCATGTTTTGGTTGGCCGGGTTGGTGGTTGAGTTGTTGTTGAACTGGACAGGGTTTCCTACACAGGCATTGTTGGCGGTGAAGTTGGCATTAGGTTGGGCGAACACTTGCACTTGGGTGTTAGCGCTGCTGGACTGGCTTCCCACGTGGATGGTGCAGGTGTAGGTGCCGGCCATGGCTAGGGTGCAGTTGGGACGGGTCACGGTTTGTCCTGTGGCCGTCCAATTGCCCGGTCCGCTCCAGTTGTAGGTGGCACCCGCCTGGGCGTTGCCAGTGAGTGTGATGGTTCCCCCCACACAATAGGGGCCGTTGTTGCTGACCAATGGAGGCAGGATGGTGCAGTCGGTCTCGCCGTTTCCTGCATATTTTTGGAAAGTAATGCTGCCACTTCCCCCCGCCCAGTTGGTGATTAGCAGGATGTAGTATTGTCCCACTTGTCCATTCACGACGTGGGCGTACTCAACATGGGCGGCGTCAAAACTACAGTCGTGAAGGTTGCCGTATGGAT
The DNA here is from genome assembly GCA_902783365.1 of uncultured Bacteroidia bacterium. GTDB lineage: Bacteria > Bacteroidota > Bacteroidia > Bacteroidales > F082 > Limimorpha. The sequence continues at coordinate 30,924 of CACZQL010000150.1, forward strand.
AGTTGGCGGAGCTTGAGGTATTGTTGGGACAGTCAGAGCAGGTTGCCGTCAACATGCCTGTTTGCCCCGCTTGTGTTGGGCATGGGGCGGTCTCGTTGCTGAAAGGTCCCCAAAGAGCAAAGTCAACATCGAACGAAGCTTGAATCTTGATGGTAATGTTGCCTGCGACACCAACTCTCATATAGTACCAAAAAGAATGATGGCTTGTTGGAGAGTTGCCTAAGCAACCGTAGTTTGGCCCTGACCATGAATAGCCACTATTGAGCGCAGGAAAATTATAGACATCCGTAGTGCAGAAAGGTTCCGCATCCATGCAATGGTTGGCACGGTCGAGATGGTCGGATATCAGGAAGTTATAAAAGTCAGCACTGATGTTGTTCGCCCATGATTGAAAGATCTCGGAAAAATCCTCTTTGGGTAAGGAGGACAGTTCCTCGTATTCTTTTTTCAGGACCATTCTAAGATAATCAAACTCGGCATAAATCGGGATGTCAGCGTAGCTGCTGTTAGGTCTGATATACAATTCACCTGGATGATCTGTCGGATTACAAATCCAAGTGTCGCTCGTGGCAAGTGCTGAGGCCAACTGGACACGTTCCTCCACATTGGGGATCTCAAAAACATTGAAAAGGAATCCGTTTTCATATTCCTTCAGTTGGACTTGTTGAGTCAGGTTGGAATCTTGAGCCCAGCTATTTGCTGGGATGGCCAACAGCAATAAAAACAAACCGAGTAATCTCAATAATCTCTTCATACGCCATGAATACTTTTAAACCTACAAATTTACACTTTTTTGGGAAACTAGCCTTGTTTTTTTTGATTGATACGGAAAAAAAAGGGGTTGACACCGTCAACCCCTTTTTTAGTGATCAGTTTGTAGTTTACAGTTATCAGTTTACACTACGCCGGTGAAGCCCATAAAGGCGAGGGCGAGGATGCCGGCGGTGATGAGGGCGATGGGGGTGCCCTTCATGCCCTTGGGGGCTTCCATCAGCTCGATGTGCTCACGGATGCCGGCGAAGATCACAAGCGCCAGGGCAAAACCCAGGGCGATGCCGACGGCATACACCACCGATTCACCCAAGCTGAGCATGTGGGTGATGCCACCATAGTTGAACTCCTTGGTGACCACGGTCAACGAGACACCCAACACGGCGCAGTTGGTCGTGATCAAAGGCAGGAACACACCCAGGGCGGTATAAAGCGAGGGACTGATTTTCTTCAGGATGATCTCCACCATCTGCACCAAGGCAGCAATGATGAGGATGAAGGCGATGGTTTGCATGAACTTATCCAAACCCAGGGGGATGAGAAGATATTGGTTCACAAGCCAAGTCACCAGGGTGGCGAGCGTCAGCACGAAGATGACGGCGGCGCCCATACCCAAGGCGGTCGAGGTCTTCTTGGAGGTGCCCAGGAAGGGACAGATGCCCAGGAACTGGGAGAAGATCACATTGTTGACCAGGATGGTCGATAGAATGATGATGAGGTATTTCATGGCTTAGTGACTTTCTTTTTTGAATTGGTTGACGATGGCGATGACGAATCCCAGGCAGATGAAGGCGCCGGGAGGCAGGATGAAGACCAGGATGTTGGCCGTCTCGGGCAGGATGGTAAGGCCGAAGATGGAGCCGCTGCCGAGGAACTCACGGATGCAGCCCAGCACCGTCAAGGCGAGGGTGAAGCCCAAGCCCATGCCGGCACCGTCGAGGATGGAGGGCCACACGGGGTTCTTCGAGGCGAAGGCCTCGGCACGGCCCAACACGATGCAGTTCACCACGATGAGGGGGATGAACAGGCCGAGGGTCTCGTAGATGTCGGGCACGTAGGCCTGCATCACCAACTGGACGATGGTGACGAACGAGGCGATGACCACGATGAAGCAGGGGATGCGCACCTTGTCGGGGATGAAGCCCTTGATGAGGGAAATCACCAGGTTCGACATGATGAGCACAAAGGTGGTGGCCAAGCCCATCGACATGCCGTTGATGGCGCTGGTGGTGGTGGCCAGGGTGGGGCAGCAGCCCAACAGGAGCACCAGGATGGGGTTCTCCTTGATGAGTCCTTTGGTGAAAGTTTGAAGGTTGTTACTCATGGTCGTTTCCTCCTTTCATGTATTCGCTTTTGTGTGCCTCAAAGCTGTCGCAGGCGAGCTTCACGGCGCCGGTGAAAGCCCGTGAGCTGATGGTGGCCGCCGTGATGGCATCCACGTCGCCGCCGTCCTTTTTGACACTAAGTTTGTATGAGGCTGGATTCTTGCCGTTGAACTGGTCCTTGAACTTGGGATTCACCATGTTGGCGCCCAAGCCAGGAGTCTCGCTTTGCGACAACACCGAGATGGCGTTGATGGTGCCGTCGGTGAGGATGCCGACCATCAGCTCGATGCGTCCGTTGAAGCCGGCGTTGGAATAGGTCTTGACGGCGGCGCCGAGCAGGTTGCCTTGGGCGTCGTAGGCCAGGTTGCAGGGCAGCTCGTCAAGGGTGGCCTCCTGAAGGTGGTCGATGGGGGTGCCGGTGTTGAGCACCGCCTCGATGGCCGCTTGGTTTTTCTTCAGATCGACTTCGGCGATGGTGTCTTTGGTCATGCCATAGACAAGGCCAAGCAGTCCGCCCGACACCGCGGTGATGACGAACAGGGCCACCAGCATATTAATCAGGGTTGATTCTTTTTTCTTTGCCATGGCGATTATTTTTTAGAGGGTTTGACAACACCGAACACTTGAGGTTTGAAGGCCTTGTTGATCAAAGGTGTGAAGGCGTTCATGATGAGGATGGCGAACGACACGCCTTCGGGGTAGGCGCCCCAGAGACGGATCACCACGGTGATGACACCGACGCCGAAGCCGAACAGGATCTTGCCCTGGAGGGTCATCGGGGTGGTCACCATGTCGGTGGCCATGAAAAAGGCGCCGAGGATGAGACCGCCATAGACCAGGTGGTACCAAGGAGCGATGTAGTGCGTCGGGTCGATGAGGAAGAAGATGCCGGTGAAGGCGAACACGGTGAGCAGGATGGTCAAGGGTGTCGCGATGTCGATGACTTTGCGGGCGATGAGGTAGAGGGCGCCCAGCAAGAGGGCAATGGCGCAAATCTCGCCAAAGGCACCACCGCGGTTACCCAGCACCATGTCCAAGAACTGCATGTGGTCCATCTGCTGGATCGTTTGCAGCCCTGACTCCTTCAGGATGCCGAGCGGGGTCGGTCCCGTGACGGCGTCGGCGAAGAAGCCTTTCTCGAAGATCGGCTGTGCTTGGGGCCAGGTGGTCATGGCTGTGGGGAATGACACCAGCATGAACACACGTCCCACCAAGGCGGGGTTAAAGGGGTTCTTGCCCAGGCCGCCGTAGGGCATCTTGCCGATGCCGATGGCGACGATGCTGCCGACGATGGCCATCCAGATGGGAAGGTTGGCCGGCACGTTGAAGGCCAGAAGCAGACCCGTCACTGCCGCAGAACCGTCGGTGATGGTGACCGGGCCTTTGATAAGGAACTTCTGGATGAGCCATTCGGTGAGCATGCACGTGGCCACCGTCACGAGGGTCAGCCGCAGGGCATACCAGCCGAAATAGTAAATCGCCACCAGCAGGGCGGGGACCAATGCCAGGAGGACCCGATACATGATCTTCCTCGTGTTCTCCGTCGAATGCACATGGGGCGAGCCGGATATTGTATAATTTGCCATTTTATAAATGTTGATTAAATTCTTACTTCTTTCTTCTTACTTCTGACTTCTCGCCCTAATGATCGCCCCCGTTTTGGCTTTGCCGTAGCGGATGTAGTCGAGCAGCGGGATGTTGGCCGGGCAGGTGAACTCGCAGGAGCCGCATTCGATGCAGTCCATGATGTGGTTCTTCTCGGTCTCGTCGAAGTCGTTGAGCTTGGCCACCTTGTGGAGCAGGAAAGGCTGGAGCCCCATGGGGCAGGCTTTGGCGCAGCGTCCGCAGCGGATGCAGTTGGTTTGGCGACGGTCCTGGGCCTCTTTGAGGGTCATGAGCAGGATGCCGGAGGTGCCTTTGATGCAGGGGAAGTTGGTGACTGACACCGACTTGCCCATCATGGGTCCGCCGTTGATGACGTCGGTGATGCCTTCGGGGAGGCCGCCGGCGGCTTCGATGAGGAGGTCGGCGGGGGTGCCGAAGCGCACGCGGAAGTTGGAGGGCTTGGCGACCGACTTGCCGGTGACGGTGACGATGCGTTCAATCAAGGGCTTGTTTTTCTGCACGGCCTCATAGATGGCGTAGGTGGAGGCCACGTTGACCACCACGCAACCGGTCTCGATGGGCAGCTTGCCCGAAGGCACCATGCGTCCCGTGATGGCGTTGATGAGCTGTTTCTCACCGCCTTGCGGGTACTTGGTCTTCAGGGGTTGCACCTCGATACCCTTATAGAGGTCGCGATGTTCGGCGATGGTCTTGTCGAGCAACTCGATGGCCTTCATCTTGTTCTGTTCGATGCCGATGATGCCTTTGTCGGTGCCGACGGCCTTCATGAGGATCTTGACGCCGACGAGGAACTCCTGGGTCTTCTCGAGGAGGAGCCGGTAGTCGCAGGTGAGGTAAGGCTCGCATTCGGCGGCGTTGATGATGATGTATTCGGCTTTTTTGCCTTCGGGGACCATGAGTTTCACATGGGTGGGGAAGGTGGCGCCGCCCATGCCGACGATGCCGCATTCCTTCACCTTGTCGATGATGGCCTTGGCGTCGAGTTTGATGTCGGTGAGCAGCTGGTCGGTCTGGATAATGCCAGGGACCCATTCGTCCTGGTCCTCGCGGTCGATGAACACGGCGGGTTTATAGTAGCCGGTGTGGTCCATCACGACATCGACTTTGGCGACGGTGCCGGTGGCGGGGGAGTGGACGTTGGCGGAGACGAATCCCTTGGCGGTGCCGATGAGTTGTCCCGTCAGCACGCGGTCGCCTTTCTTCACGATGCATTCGGCCGGTGCCCCAAGGCATTGTCCGAGCGGGACGATGAGCTGTTTGGGCATCGGGAAGTCTTGTATGGGTTGGTCAGCCGAGAACTTGTTTTCCTCGGGATGGACGCCACCCTTCTTGAAAGTCTTTATGGGATTCATGCGGTAACGGTTTTTTCAAGTTCGACTTTTGGAGCCTCTTGTGGTTTGGTGGCCTGTTGGGGTTCCGTTGCAGGTTGCTCCTCCTTGGGTTTGCGCGGAGGGAAGTTGATGGCGTGGATGGATCTTCTGGGGCAGACCTCGACGCATTTGCCGCAGGCCTTGCACTTGGCCGGGTCGATGTAGGCGAGGTTGCCGCGCATCTCAATGGCCTCGAAGGGGCAGGTCTTGAGGCACTTCTGGCAGCCGATGCAGCCCACCGAGCAG
>CACZQL010000151.1 GCA_902783365.1 uncultured Bacteroidia bacterium
CAACCACAACCTCTTTTGGACGGAGCTCCGCGCCAACCGACATGCAAAACATTATTTCGGCAAATACTACAGCCTGGCTTGGAACGAAAAAGGGTATCCAACCGAGGAACCTCACATGCCTAAAAGCCTTCTTGTCATAGCACTCTTCCTCCTCCTCTCAAGCTGCCAACAACAAGCTCCAGAACCCTGGAACCTCGTCACCACCACTCCGGCAATCCTCTGGGAGGAATGCTTTCCCCTGGGCAACGGACACCTCGGCATGATGCCCGACGGAGGTGTCGCACAAGAGACCATCACGCTCAACGACATCACCCTGTGGTCAGGAGGCACACACGATGACAGCAACCCACTGGCCCTGGAATCACTGCCCCAAATCCAACGACTGCTAAAAGAAGGCCGTAACGACGACGCACAAACGCTAATGTACCAAACCTTCGTCTGTGGCGGCGAAGGCTCCGGTCAGGGACAAGGGGCCAAAGTGCCTTTCGGCTGCTACCAAACCCTGGGACAGATGACCATCGAGTATCATTATCCAGACACCTTTCAGACGACGAATTACCAACGAGCCCTATGCCTTCGCGACGCCACCCATCAAGTTGAATTCGACAAAGGCGAACAACACTATTCGCGCGTGACCTTCCTCTCACGGTTCGACGACGTGGCCGTGATGCGCATGACAGGTCCCTGCACCCTTGGCATCGACCTCTCCCGACCGGAAAACGCCACCGTCTTCCACGAAAACAACGCCGTGGTGATGAAAGGACAACTTGACAGCAACATGGAAGGTGTGGAAGGGATGCGGTATTACGCCAAAGCACTGTCGGTCAGCCACAACGATGAAACCACTGTCTATTTCTGCGCCGCTACCGACTACCTCTGCGAAGACCCCGAAACGTATGTCAACGAACACCTGTCTCAGGCCATTAAGAAAGGATACGAAGCACTGCGAGACGACCACCTCAAAACCCACCGGGAGCTCTTCGACCGGGTGGAACTTCAAATCGGAACACCCAGTCAAAATCAACACTTTACCTTGGAGGAGCACTGGCACGACTTCCTCGTCCACGACGAGCCCTGGTTCCCTGTATGTTACTTCCATTACGGCCGTTACCTACTCATCAGCTCCACACGCGAAGACCTGCTCCCTCCCAACCTTCAGGGACTGTGGGCCAACACGATACAAACCCCTTGGAACGGCGACTACCACCTGAACATCAACGTGGAGATGAACCACTGGCCCTGCGAGGTCTGCAACCTTCCGGAGTTGCACCTGCCTTTGATCCGCTTCGCTGAAAGACTGATGCCTTCGGGCCGAAACACCGCACGGTCGTTCTATGGAGCGAGAGGCTGGACGGCCCATGTGGTGTGCAATCCTTGGGGCTTCACCGCACCGGGCGAGCATCCCTCTTGGGGTGCCACCAACACAGGTGGTGCCTGGCTGGCCCTTCATGCCTGGCAACATTACCAGTTCACCCTCGATACCGTCTTCCTGCGAGAGACCTATCCCATGATGAAAGAAGCCGCGCTGTTCTTCCTCGACGCAATGATTGAAGAACCCGAGCATGGATGGCGAGTGACCGCACCCACCACCTCGCCCGAAAACGCCTTCTACCTCAACGACAGCACCCCCGTCAGCGTATGCATGGGCAGCACGATGGATGTGCAGATCGTCAGCGAACTATTCGACGCGGTTTGCCAGTCGGCCTCCCACTTGAAACTGGACAAAGCTTTTTCCGACAGTCTCCAAGAAGCTCTGTCGCACTTCCCGCCCATGCAAGTCAGCCAACAAGGTTATCTTCAGGAATGGCTGAAAGACTATCGGGAGGTGGACCCTCAGCACCGGCATGTGTCGCACCTCTTCGGTCTTTATCCAGGCACTACGCTGACTCCCTCCAAGACTCCAGAGCTCATGGAGGCCTGTCGCCAGACGCTGCTTCGTCGGGGTGACGGCGGCACCGGCTGGTCGATGGCATGGAAAGTCTGCTTCTGGGCCCGCCTCGGTGACGGCGACCACGCCTATCGACTGCTGAGAAACCTATTGCAACCCGCAATACGGCTCGATGGGAGCCGACAGGCAGGCACCTATCCCAACCTCCTCTGTGCCCATCCGCCCTTTCAAATCGACGGCAATTTCGGCGGCACGGCAGGCATCGCCGAGATGCTGCTGCAAAGCCACGACGATACCGTCAAATTGCTGCCCGCCCTCCCCTCCGTGTGGAAAGACGGCCATTTCAAAGGCCTCCGCACACGAGGCAACCATACAGTGGACTGCACTTGGAAAAACGGACGGGTCAAACATTACAAAGTCCGCTGATACTTTGAGGCTTTTTCCATAACTTTGCTCACGAAACAATTGTGTTATCAAAAACTTTCAACGCCATGAAAAAACTGATACCGTTAGTGCTGGCCTTCTTAACGGCAGCCCTCTTGCACGAAACCGCCCTTTACGCCCAAGATCTGGAACATTACAAACAGATTGTCAAAGAGTTGAGTTCTTCAAAATACCAAGGCCGAGGCTATGCCAAAGATGGTGCCAACAAGGCTGGAGAATACTTGAAAAAGGAATTTGCCAAGGCGGGGGTCGATGAGGTGATTTGCCAACCTTTCACCATCGACATCAACACCTTCCCGGGAAAGATGAAGATGTGGGCCGACGGAAAGAAACTCACGCCAGGGGTCGATTTTTCCATGCGAGAATACTCTCCAGGAGTTTATGGATCCTTCCCGGTCTATCATGTTGACACCCTCCATTTCGACCCTGAGAAAATGTATGCCGACCTCGCCAAGCCAGAATACGCCAACTGCCTTGTAGCCTGCGAGTTCTGGTTCACCTATCGGCATCACGAGGCTTTCTCGCGCTTACAGAAGCCGGATTGTCCCAATGCGGGATTTCTCTATACTTGGCCTGCACCCATCAAGTTCTTCAAGGCTTACGGTCATCGGGTGGTGGAGAAACCCATCGTTTGGGTAACGCCCGAAGCCATCGAGGGCGTGAAATCGGTTCGTCTGAAAGTGGACAACCAGTTTTTGAAGGACTACGAACTCTTCAACGTCATCGCCAAAGTGGAGGGCCGCAAACACGACAGCTGCTTCGTCTTCACGGCCCATTACGACCATCTCGGCAACCTTGGCAAGCGCGTGTATTATGCCGGCGCCAACGACAACGCCTCTGGCACCGCCGCTATCGTGACCTTGGCAGCCTACTACGCCCAACACCGCCCGGAATACGACATGTATTTCATTGCCTTCTCGGGCGAGGACGCCAACCTTCGAGGATCGGAGCATTATGCACAGAACCCTCTCGTGCCATTGGGACAAATCAAGTACCTGTTCAACATCGACATGATTGGCGACAACAACCCCGTGCAGTATTGCGAAGTCAGCGACGAGGGGATGCGCGCCTATCCCCTGTTTGAGCAAATCAACGGCGAGCGACACTATTTCAAGGCCTTGAACCGTGGTGAGTTGGCCGCCAACAGCGACCATTACCCCTTTGCCAAGCGCCATGTGCCCTGCATCTTCTTAGAGAACCAAGAGGGCGATGCGTTCCCTTATTACCACACCATCTTCGACACCTACAAGAACGCCGTTTTCGACAGCTACATGCCCGTCTTTAACCTGGTGAGGGATTTCGTGGAGCGGTATTAGGAATCCTTAATTCGTCTTGAACTTGTATCGGACCTCTTTGAGCTCGGCATTGGCCTTGGTGATCTTGTTCTTGAGATTCTCTTTGTAACCAACGACCTTTGTCGCGATGCTTTCGTCGCTCAAAGCCAGCATCTCGGCAGCGAGGATGGCGGCATTCAACCCGCCGTTCACACCCACGGTGGCCACGGGGATACCCGGAGGCATCTGGATGATCGACAGCATGGCATCGAGACCGTCCAACATACCTTTAACAGGAACACCGATGACAGGCAAGGTAGTGTTGGCGGCGATGACACCCGGCAAGGCGGCGGCCATGCCCGCAGCGGCAATGATGACCTTCACCCCACGGCCTTTTGCCTCACGGGCGAACCGCTCCACCTCTTGCGGCGTGCGATGGGCGCTCAAAGCGTTCATCTCAAACGGGATCTCCATCTCGTCGAAAAATTGAGCGGCTTTTTCCAAAACGGGAAGATCGGAAGTGCTTCCCATGATAATACTTACGATTGGGGTCATTTCAGTAACTTTAAATTATCGGAAGCAAAAATAAGTTTATTTCTGTTTCCACAGCCATTATTTCAACCAAAAACTTCTTCAAACATCGTCCGATAGGCCGTAACCTTTTTGTCGAATGCCAAAGGATAAGCCCTCGAAGATGACGGGAGCCGGTATAGTTTCAGCGGGTGCCCTGGGGCAAACGGCCATTCCCGCTCCAGTTCGGTG
>CACZQL010000152.1 GCA_902783365.1 uncultured Bacteroidia bacterium
AGGTTGGCGATGACGATGGGACTGTTGAAGTCGTCGTTCATGGCGTCGTAGCAGGCGTCCACGATTTTTTGGATGTCGAGGCTGCCGGCTCCTTCGGTGGCTTTCAGGCTCTTGGCGGTCTTGACGGCCTCCATCAGGCGGTTATAGCCCTTTTCGGCGGCTTGAAGGGCCTCGTTGCTGAAGTCCAAGGTGCTGCGGTAGTGGGCTTGCAGGATGAAGAAGCGGATGGTCATGGGGCTGTAGGCCTGCTCGATCATTTCTTTTCCGTCTTTGTCTTTATGGCTGGTGCCGTTGAAGAACTCTTCCAGTGTGATGAAGTTGCCCAAGGATTTTCCCATCTTCTGGCCGCCGATGGTAATCATGTTGTTGTGCATCCAATACACCACGGGTTGTTTGCCGTTGGCGGCCATGCTTTGTGCAATCTCCGACTCGTGGTGGGGGAACAGGAGGTCCATGCCGCCCCCGTGGATGTCGAAGGTCTCACCGAGGTATTTGCAACCCATGGCGGAGCATTCCATGTGCCATCCTGGGAAGCCGTCGCTCCAAGGTGAAGGCCAGCGCATGATGTGTTTGGGTTCGGCTTTCTTCCACAGGGCGAAGTCAACCGGGTTATGTTTCTCTTCCTGGCCGCTCAGCTCGCGGGTGGTGTTGAGCATCTCCTCGAAGTTGCGTCCGGAGAGGATGCCGTAAGGATGCACCTTGTTATATTTCTCGATGTCGAAATACACGCTTCCGTTTTCCACGTAAGCGAAGCCGTTGTCGAGGATCTTCTGCACCAGGGCGATTTGCTCGATGATGTGGCCCGAGGCGTGTGGCTCGATGGAGGGGCGCAGCACGTTGAGTTTATCCATGCTGTCGTGGTAGCGGTTGGTGTAATACTGTGCCACTTCCATAGGCTCAAGGTTTTCGAGGCGGGCTTTCTTGGCGATTTTGTCCTCACCCTCGTCGGCGTCATGTTCCAGGTGTCCCACGTCGGTGATGTTGCGCACGTAGCGCACCTTGTAGCCGAGGTGTTTCAGATAACGGAACACCAGGTCGAAGGTGATGGCAGGACGGGCGTGACCCAGGTGGGCGTCGCCATAGACGGTGGGGCCGCACACGTACATGCCCACATGCGGGGCGTTGAGGGGTTTGAAAGGCTGTTTGCAGCGTGAGAGGCTGTTGTAAATATATAAGGTGTTGTTCATCGCTTGTTGTTTTTAAGTTTGGCGGTGCAAAGGTATAAAAAACAAAAAAAACTGCTCAACTTATTTATCCTTTTTGTAAATTTGCGCCCAATCAACTGACCAATTGAACAACTGAACAACTTAAAACTATACAAAATGTACACGAACTTTCAAGAATATCTGAAGAAGGAATTGGCTCAGATCGAAGCCGATGGCCTCTACAAGCGTGAACGTATCATCGAGAGTGCCCAGGGCGCTGAAATCATGGTCGGCGGCAAGGTCTGCCTCAACTTCTGCGCAAACAACTACCTCGGCTTGGCCGACAACCCGGAACTGATCCAGGCTGCCAAGGAAGGCATGGATGCCCGAGGCTACGGTATGGCTTCCGTTCGTTTCATCTGCGGCTGCCAAGACCTCCACAAGAAACTCGAAGCCAAAATCGCCGAGTTCTTTGGTACTGAGGACACCATCCTCTACGCCGCTTGCTTTGATGCCAACGGCGGTGTGTTTGAGCCCCTGCTTGGACCCGATGACGCCATCATCTCCGACGCGCTCAACCACGCCTCCATCATCGACGGTGTGCGCCTCTGCAAAGCCCAGCGTTTCCGCTATGCCAACGCCGACATGGCCGACCTCGAGAAGCAACTCCAGGACGCCCAGAAATGCCGCTTCCGTCTCATCGTCACCGATGGCGTGTTCTCCATGGACGGCAACGTTTGCCCCCTTGACAAGATTTATGAGTTAGCCCAGAAATACAACGCCATGGTGATGGTCGATGAAAGCCACTCCGCTGGTGTTGTGGGCCGCACAGGTCGTGGTGTCACTGAGCACTATAACCTCCGTGGCAAGATTGAGATCCTCACCGGTACCCTCGGCAAGGCTTTCGGCGGTGCCATGGGTGGCTTCACCACCGGTCGCAAGGAAATCATCGACATGCTGCGTCAGCGCAGCCGTCCGTATCTGTTCTCCAACTCGATGGCTCCGG
>CACZQL010000153.1 GCA_902783365.1 uncultured Bacteroidia bacterium
GGAACGGAAATGTCCGAAATCGTTCCGGCATATTTCGCAAACTCTTCAGTGTCGGCGCATTTCCCCGTACCGAAACCTCCGAAATACGAGAAAAAACATGCCATCACAATCACCACTACAAGCAGTGCAAGCAATATCCAGCGCACGATGTGTTTTTTTGTTTTTTTGTCTTTCATGGTTGTTATTCCTATTGTTTTGACTGAATTCGGAAAAGCCTCGTTTGGATCAGGTCTATTCAATCCCATACTTCTCTCTGGCCTCAATAAGAACTTTCTCTGCCTCAATGAATTCCTGAACCGTCTGGTCATGAATTCTTTCATCTTCTTCGCTAACCTCATCCTCCACCACGCGCTGACGACTGAATTCCTTCAGCTCTTCCTCGTTGACATTCATCATTTTCGCACAACGGTTGCGTATCGTTTTCAATTGTACCAAACATTGCTTGTTGGTTACATAATACATTGGAAAATCAACCTCGAAAAGGCTTTCTAAATACGAAAAAATCCCCGACCCGACAATCTCCTTCTCGTATGTATCCATGATCCTTTCTTGATAAGACTGGCGAGCATTGTAAAAAGCAGAAACCTCGTGGACAAAGTTGACATTGCCGAGGGTGTTGAATGTCTCGATATTGGAGGAGAATATCTTTTCTGTCGTTTCGGCAAACTTATTTTCGTTAAACACTGCAACTGCCGATAAAAAGCATGGCTGAAATCTGCTGAAACTCTCCGGATGAAGGGCAATCTCCTGCTGCGCTTTGCTGGCTTGTTGGAATACCGAATCGGTATATTGCACCTGTTCAATGGTCCTGTCAAAGTCATAGATGATCATCATGACCATTTCCTTCTTGGCCGCCTCTTTATGGCGTCTATCGATGATGGCCGAGGTGCCGAAGGTGAGTATGATGGAGATGGTTGTCGCGAGAAGCGTCAACAGAAACTGTTTGGTGTCGGACGAAGGTTTTTCTTTCATTTTCTTTTCATTTTAATTGGTATATCTTGTATCGTTTCCATTCTTCTTGGAGGTCAGTCACATGCTCACCCATGAAGAATGTTGCTTGTAGGTCCTCCTTGAAAGGCGTCCAGTTGCCGCAAATCATGCCGTCGTGGGCGATGACAGGCTGAAAGATGCCGCTGTTGTTGTGCGCCTTATGGCTATAGTCAGGCGAGAGGACGATGTCGCGGCTCTTATAGCTGATAAGGTATTCGTCGTAAGGCGGAATCAAGAGATATTTGCCTTTGCGGAAACCACGGGTGCGACAATCGTTGGTGAAATAGAATTCCCTTCGTTGAGACGCACGGCCATGCGTCTCAACATGCAGGGAATCCCCTAAAATCTCAATTCCCCGCCTACAATCGTTGATATTCAATCCCGACCACCATACGAAATCTTCCAAGGTGGCAGGTTGACGGCTTTGGAAATACTTGCGCGCAAGCATCGCCAAGGTCTCGTCGCGGTCCATCTTGAAATGGGTTTTCACCTTATCAGCGGTAAGGGCGTAGGTCGCCTTCATGGGCAACAAGTCGCCGCTGCAGAGCGTGCCCGACAGCTCGGCATAGCGGATATGGTACGACAGACGATGGTCGTCCATCACGATGTCCTTCTCTGCCAAGGCCTGGACGAAGTCTTCCTTGGTGACACTGCCCTGGTTGGCGGCAGTCCGGACAAGGATTTCCCTGATGCGCTTCACTTCCTCCTCTGGAATGCTGATTTTGTTGCTGCTCATCCAGCCATTGATGACTGCCAACGCTTTCGACGAACAGAGGTTAAGCAATGGCCAATAGTCCTCTACAGAAACAAGCTGCCAGGTGCCGCGCATCAGGTGCAGACGGATGATCTGCCCGCTGTCGAACGCCTTCTTAAAGGCTTTGGCAGAGGGCTTCTTGGTCCGCATGGCCACCGCCCAACGCATCAGGCGGTATTCCTGCGCCTGCATCGCACCCATATAACTCACCAGCTCAGCCGGACCGCTAAACTGCGGACTGACAAGCTGTTGGTTTAACAATCGTAGGGCGACGGGATTCATGGATTCGGTGGTTTCTTAGCCTAACAGTTGTGAAGTGTGGTTCTTGGTATCCACTTTTCCGATGGCATCGATGATGATACCGTTCTCGTCGATGACGTATGTGGTACGTAGCGTTCCTTCAGTCACCTTGCCATACATCTTTTTCTCGCCCCAAGCCTCGTAGGCTTTCAGGATGCTGAGGTCCGTGTCAGCGATCAGATGGAAGGGGAGTTCGTACTTTGCGATAAAACGCTGGTGCGAGGCGGCACTGTCGCGACTGACCCCCAACACGTGGTAGCCCAACGCGAGGAAACGCTCATAATTGTCGCGCAGGTCGCAAGCCTCTGCAGTACAGCCCGGGGTACTGTCCTTGGGATAGAAATAAAGCACCAGCTTCTTGCCGGCGAAATCAGTGAGCTTTACGGTATTACCGTTTTCGTCTTTCCCTTCAAAATAGGGAGCTTTTGTTCCTTTTTGTAGCATATTATTGTTGTTTTCAGATGAATTCCACACCAAGGTCTTTGCAAATGGTTTGGGCGGTGACGCGACCGCTTTGTGCGGCGGGAGGGAGCCCGCCGGAATAGGCCGTCCGCTGTCCAGTGAAATACAGGCCGTAGCGATAACGGATCGGGGCGTGATACAAGCGTCCGAAGGGAGGCCAGTCCGTCATGTAGCTTCCCTCGAAGGTGCCGCAATAGCGCTCGTAGGTGAGGGGCGTGGCCATGTCGGTCACCGCCACCGCATCCCGCAGCGCTGGAATCACCTCACCAACCGCCTCGATGAAGGCCACCGTCACCGCTTCCTTCTTGGTTACATAGCTTCCATCCTCTTTGGCCGCCTTCCAATAGCCGTAGGTGGGACCGTGCAGCAAGCAAGTAATCACGCTGCAACCCTCGGGCGCATAGCCCTCCTCGGCGGCATAGTTGTTCACAACCACCGTCTTGTATGTGCGTCCGGCGGCTTCCAGCGAATGGGGCAGCACGATTTGCATGGAACGGGGATAGGTGGAAAGGTCGGCCTGGACGCCAACCCCGAGAAACATGCACTGCGTCGTCCTCAGTCCCGACCGCATCTTCTTGGCCCAGCCATCTTGCAAAGGCTCTTTGAAAAGCGTGTCGATGGCGCTTCGGGCGTCCGCCGAAACCACGACAGCATCCGCCGAAAACACCTCGTCCTTGGTATGAACCGACCACCGTTTCCCTTCAACAGAGAGCTCCAACGCAGGGGTATGGTATCGGATTTCCCCGCCGCAACGTAAGAACGTGTCGGCCATGTTTTGCGCCATGCGCAGGGAACCGCCCTTGGGATAGCCACTGTCGCCCACTTGGAAGGTCCCAAGGGTGTAAATCAGCGAAAGGGCGTTGATGTCGGGCTCCACTACGGCGGCAAGAAGCGCTCTGACGCGAGGGCTCTTGAACCACTTGGCATAACCGCGGGCCGACTGAGCCATCAAAAAAGGCGTGACGACGACGGCAGGCAGCATCTTCACATATTCCCATGCGGAAAACGGCTTGGGGTCTCTGACTTTCAGGCCACGCAGGTCACCGATGGGCTGATGAAAATGCTTGAAACACGCCAGATGAAAACGAAGCCTCCACAAGGCCAAACGGTCCCTCAAGCCCGTGATTTCCAACCCATGCAAGTCGCGATACAAGGGCATAGTGCCTTTTTCATCCACCAACGTGTAGATGGGGTCCTTGAAATAGACGGGGTTGTTTTCCTGCAAGGCGCCAGTCTCCAACCAGATCTGATGCAAGGGGACCTCCTTTTTGGCTCCGATGAGCCAGTGGATGCCGCCCTCGAAAGTATAGCCCTTGCGCTTCCAGCTGGTGGAAACACCTCCGGGGCCAGTGGCTTTCTCCAAAATGAGGGTCTGAATCCCAGAACGTTGCAGATAGACAGCGGTGGTGAGCCCAGAGATGCCTGCGCCGATAATAACTGCTGTCTGTCGGGTCATGTCGTGGTGTATTTGGGGACGTTCAAATTTTGAAAGTGCAAAGATACAGCATGAAGGGTATTATCGCAAATTATTTTTTAATATCTTTGCAGCCGCTTTGGCCAAGGGAATGCCGTGAGAATCGGCAACAGTACCCGCTGCTGTAAGTCCGCGTAACGGTCTGCCAACCACGCCACTGTCCCCATCCGGGATGGGAAGGCGGCAGGCTCGGACAAGTCAGAAGACCTGCCAGGCGACATAGTTATAATACTTCGGGAACAAAATTAAGTTATTATGAAAAGGTTTTTATTCTTTGCCTTGTCGCTGCTTATTGCGACTACCCTGAACGCCCAATTGTCGGGCACCTACACCATCAACAGCAACGCTTCCCAGAACCCCGACTACACGTCGTTTGGCACGGCAGTCTCCGCCCTCTCCGCCGGCGTGTCGGGCCCCGTCACCTTCGAGGTGGCCCCCGGGACGTATGAAGAATTTGTCAGTCTGAACACCATCAGCGGGACCGGCGAGACCCAACGTGTCGTCTTCCGGGGCATGGGCAACACCAACCTCGACGTCATCCTCACTTCCAACGCTGGCTACACCGACAACAGCACCCTCACCCTCGACGGCACCGACTACGTGACCTTCGAGAACATGACCCTCACCACCACCTCCGACAACAAGGCCGTCGTGGTAAGCATGAAAAACGGCAACGCTTACGTCCGCTTTCAAGACGTGCGCTTCGTGGGCGCCGTCTCCAACACCAGCCTCGACAACGACAAAGACCTCGTTTACCGCCTTTCGGGCGAATGGATTGACCTCAACAACGAATTCAGCGGCTGCGAGTTCGTCAACGGCTACATCGCCCTCTACTACCAAGGCCATAACATCTACACCCTCAACGACGGCCTTTTGGTCGAAAACTGCACCTTCACCAACCAAGCCTTCAAGAGCATCTATGTGAGCTTCACCGACCACGCCACCGTGAGCGGCAACACCATCACCAACAACCACGACGTGCTTACCAACTACCATGCGATGGACTTCCTGCGCATCCGCAACCATTGCGTCATCGAGAACAACGTGATGAACGTCACCCGCAACGACAACTACGCCACCGTGTTCGAGATCCGTCCCGCCATGGGCACCGAAACGGAACCCATCATCATCCGCAACAACATCATCAACTTCGTTTGCAATACCAGCAGCAGCTGGTGCTGCGACCTCGACGACGCCAACAGCAACCACGTCTATTTCGTCAACAACACCGTGAAATGCAGCGGCAACAGCAACTGCGGCAACCTCATCGTCGAAAAGAGCTGGCCCAACCTGCACCTTTATAATAACCTGTTCGTCAACGAGGCGTCAGGCTATGTGCTCCGCATCAACACCAACACCACCGACCGTTTCAGCGACTACAACCGCATCAGCTTCAGCGGCGCCAACTTCGCCAGACTCTCCTCCACCGACTACGCCACCCTCAGCGACTGGTCGGCAGCCACAGGCCTCGACACCCATTCGGCACTCTGCAACCCCCAGTTCGTGGGCGACAACGACCTGCACATCACCGATAACGAAGGCCTCAACGTACCGAACCCCCTGGATTATGTCCCCACCGACATCGACGGCGACACGCGAAGCGACACCCCCTGCGCCGGCGCCGATGAATACGCCTCCGGCATCAACCTGCCCCCCGTAGTGCAAAACCCCATCGACAACATCGTCTTCGAGAGCTTCCCTGCCCAGCAAAACATCGACCTCACCAACACCTTCAGCGATCCCGACGACCCCGATGAAAACATCGTCATCACCCTGGTCTCCAACAGCAACTCCGACCTTGTGGGCACCACCCTCGACAACCGCAGCCTGCAAGTGCAACGACTGCTCAACGCCGCCGGCAACGCCGTCATCGTACTCCAAGCCCTGAGCAACGAACAGTCGGTGCAGACTTCCTTCACCGTGGAATGCTTGGTCGAAGACCTGCCCCCCGTCGTCGCCAACCCGCTGGAAGCCATCCACTTCACCGAATTCCCGCAAACCCTGACCTTCGACCTTACCAACACCTTCGACGACCCTGACAACAACAACGAGTTCATCGAAATCACCCTACAATCCTGCCCCTCTGAAATCTCCGCCTTCCTCGAAAACAAAACGCTCCACGTGAGCCGCACCACCCCCAACGCCTTCAACAACAAGACGATGGTGATCCGCGCCACCAGCAACAACAAGTACGTGGACATGAGCGTGGACGTCTCGGGCGACGAAGCCATCGTGGTCATCGACGTGGCCGACTTCGAGGATGTGGACTTGAACGCCCAAGGCATCTGGCAAGGCGAGGAGGGCGACAACACGATTTTCAGCGGCGGCTGGAGCTTCACCAACTACTACAGCGAGTATTTCTGGGGCGGCTTCACCGTCTCCAACCACACCGACCTGACCCTGACAGGCTTGAACGCCCAATACACCGCCGCGACCGCCGGGGGACACGAATCGGCACAATATGCCGTGGCATACGCCATGGGCGCTCAAACCGAAGTGTCGGCCACCGACGGATCCCTCCAACCCGTCACTGGATGCTACGTCACCAACAACCTCTGGGCCTATCAAAACATGCTTGAAGGCGACTACACGGCAACACCTTTCGGAGGCACCTCCGGCAACGACCCCGACTGGTTCAAACTCACCGCCACTGGCAAAAACGCCAGCGGACAAACCGTCGGGACCCTCGACTTCTACCTCGCCGACTACCGTTTCCCTGACAACAGCGAGGATTACATCCTGAACACCTGGGAGTGGTTCGACCTCAGCCCCCTGGGCCCCGTCGCCTCCATCTCGTTCAGCCTCTCCTCCTCCAAAAACAACAGCTATGGCATGATCACCCCAGCCTACTTCTGCATGGACGACTTCAACGGAGCCAATCCCCAACAAGACCTCCCACCCTATATCGCCAACCCCGTGGACGACGTGGTGTTCACCGACTTCCCCCAAACCGTCACCGTCAACCTCGAAGGGGTGGCCACCGACGATGACGACCCCGACGAAAACATCGTTTACAGCCTCATCGCCAACTCCAACGAACAGGCTATTACTGCTGAAATAGTAAATAAAACACTGATTATCAATCGTTTAAATGAAAATGAAACCACTGCCTATCTCACCCTCCGCGCCACCAGCAACGAGCTGTACGTTGATTTCAACGTCCACGTCATCGTGAACCAAGTGGTGGGCTTGGAAGAAAACAAGCTAGCAACTACCGTGCATCCCAATCCCACCCGCGGATTCATCACCCTGAAAAGCAGCGACGCAGATGGCTTCACCTATCAGGTTTACGACCTCAGGGGACAGCTTCTCCTCCACGGACAGTCAAGCCATGGCGAAGCCAGCCTCGATTTGGGAAGCTTCGGCAAAGGCCTCTATTTCGTCACCATCGCCAACAACGACAAGTGCTCGACCCAAAAAATCATCGTTGAGTAATCCCTATTTCTTCAACCCCATCTCGCGCCGATTCTTGCCGATGTAGGTGAAATACAACGCCAAATCGGTAGCTACCAGCAAGGCGTTGAAAGCATACAACCATGTCACCACGTCGAAGTTGTTGAGCACCTTATGGATGATTCCGAAGATATAGCCCAGAATAACCAACGACATGAAGAGCGGGCTTTTGCCGATAACCACCTTGGTCCTGATCGACTTGGCGATCGACACCGGCCAGCTCACCGCGAAACAAAGCAGGAAGAGCACTTCCCAGATACTGAAATTACCCATTTTTGATATGATTGAAAAACGGTGCAAAGATACGCTTTTAAGCACTCCATTCGTGGATTTTGATTATTTTTGCCCCGTGAAATCCCTCCAACATGAAAAAAGCATTTGCATTTCTATGGCTCTTCGCCTTTATGGCCCTGACCTCCTGCCAAAAAGCCGGCGTTAACCTGTTCGCTGGCGACTATTCCTACAAGACCACTGGCAATGTCAGCGTGCAACGCCAACCCGACTTGCTCAATCCACAGCAAGTCCCCGCCACCTACGACCTTGAGCTTCCCACCACCCTCGGGCAGCTCCAAATTGCCACCCTCGACCGGAAAAATGACAGTGTGATCGTGATTCTCAACCAACTCAACGGCGATGTGCTGGTCACCCATGCCCGCTGCGAAGGCGACCTGATCACCCTGCACAAATTCCAACACGATGCCCTCTCCCTGACCGTCGATGCCAACCTCGACCTGAAATTCCCTGTCACCATCAGCGGCTACGGCCACATCTACGACCAGGAAACCATCGTCTTCAACCTGGACTACAAAGGCAAAGCGAAGCTGGGTAACCTCACCTACAACCTCAAGGGAGAGGACATCAAAATGGTCGCTTACCGTAATTAATAACCCGCCGAATCATGAAAAAACGTTTTCTTGCCTTCTTGATTCCCGTGATACTGTTCGGCTGTGCCGAATCCCCCACCGAGAGAATCAAAGAGAAAATCATCGGCGGTCCCAAAGAGGAACGCGTCATCCCCGTCACCGTGCAATGCATTGATACCCTCAGCGGCATCGTCAGCAACACCTACCCCGGCTATCTTGAGGAAGGCCAGTCCATCGACCTCTCCTTCAAATACGGAGGCACTTTGGAAGAAGTCTATGTGAGAGAAGGAAGCCGGGTGGCCAAAGGCCAAGCCATCGCCAAAGCCTCCTCCCCCACTTTGGAGAACACCCTCCGCACCGCACAGGCCACCTTGGACCAGGCCCAGGACGCCTACGACCGCCTCAAGAAAGTCCACGACAACGGCAGCCTGCCCGAGATCAAGTGGAAAGAGATGGAGGCCAACCTCGAAAAAGCCCAATCGGCCTACGACCTCGCCAACGCCATGATGGCCGACAACCTGCTCACCTCCCCCATCAGCGGCACCGTCACTGGCATCGACACCAAGATTGGGGAAAGCATCACGCCTTTGAAACCCGTCGCCCGGGTCATCAGCACCTCCGGCCTCGCCGTGAAGATCTCCGTTCCCGAAGACGAAATCGCCAAGCTCCAAGTCGGCAACCGCGCCGAGATCCTTATCCCAGCCTTGGAGAACCGACGCTACGAAGGCAAGGTCTCCGAAAAAAGCATGACAGCTTCCCTGCTTACCCACAGCTACCCCGTCAAAGTGCTCGTCGAGAAACCCGACAAAGAACTCGTCCCCGGCATGATCGGGAAGGTGGTGCTCAGCGCCGACGTGAGCCAAGGCATCGTCATCCCCGCCAACGCCGTGCTGATCAACGCCGAAGGCAAGTTCGTGTGGGTGCAGGAGCAAGGACGCGCCACCCGCAGGTCCATCACCCTCGGAGGCTATTCCGGCAAAGGCGTCATCGTGAGCCAAGGCCTCCAAAGCGGCGACAGCCTCATCGTGGAAGGCTACCAGAAGGTGAGCGAAGGAATGAGAGTGAACGGAAAACTGAAAACTGTAAACTGAAAACTGAGAATTTTGAAAAGAGACATTATCAGCGGTAGCATCCAGCATCGGAAGATCGTTTGGGTGATTGTGGCGGTGATTGTGGCTTTTGGCGTGTATGCCCTCCTCGACATGAAGAAGGACGAGTTTCCCGCCTTCAGCTACCCTCAAGGCATCGTGGCGGGAGTCTATCCCGGCGCCAGCTCCGAAGAGGTGGAAGCCCAACTCACCAAGCCTTTGGAGGAACTGCTCTTCACCCTCCCCGAAGTGGATCGCAAAAAGACCTATTCCGTCACCAAAGAAGGTATCTGCTACGTCTATGTGATGCTCGACCTCACCATGAGCGACTATCATCAAGCCTGGACCAAAATCCGCAACAAAATCAACGAGAACAAGGCCTTGACCTTTCCCGCAGGGGTGCTGGCCATCGCCGTCATCGACGACTTCGGCAACTCTTCCTCCCTGCTCATCGCCATGGAGTCCGACGACAAGACCTACCGTGAGATGCATGAATACACCCACGACCTGAAACAACGCCTGCGCGAGATTCCCGAGATGGGGAACGTCAGCGTCCTGGGAGAACAACAAGAGGAAATCGCCGTCACCGTTGACAAGGAAAAACTGTCGTTCTACGGCATCAGTCCCAACAGCCTCATGCTGCAATACACCACGCAAGGGCTGCTCACCGCCTCCGGCACCATGGAGACCTCCGACTTCGACCTGCCGCTGCACCTCGAGAACCCCGTGGTCTCCGAGGAGGAGCTGGAGAACCAAATCATCTATTCCGACCCGGCGGGCAACACCGTCAGGCTGCGCGACGTGGCTACCGTGGAACGCCGCATGGCCCCGCCTTCCAAAGTGGTCAACTACAATGGCAACGACGCCATCATCATCTCCGTCGAGATGCGCAAAGGCTTCAACATCGTGGCCTTCGGCAAGGAAGTGGAAGGCGTGCTCGCGGCGTTCCGGCAAACCCTGCCCGACAGCGTGAAGCTCTACCGCATCACCGACCAGCCCAAGGTGGTTGACAAGTCGGTGAGGTCGTTCCTCCGCGACCTGGTCATCTCCATGGTCGTCGTCATCGCGGTCATGCTGCTGCTCTTCCCCTTCCGCACAGCCCTCATCGCCAGCTCGGGACTTCCTGTCTGCACCGCCATCAGCATCGGGTTGATGTATCTCTTCAACATCGAATTGAACACCGTCACCCTCGCCGCCCTCATCGTCGTGTTGGGCATGATCGTCGATGACTCCATCATCAACATCGACGGCTACATCGACAAGCTGAGCCAGGGGCTAGCACCTTTCGACGCCGCCGTGACCAGCGCCCGGGAGCTGTTCATGCCCATGCTCATCGCCACGGGAGCCATCGCCACCATGTTTTTCCCCATGACCCGCATCATCACCGGACCCTTGGGCGACTTTGTGCAACTCTTTCCTTGGACGGTGGCCTTCTCGCTGATGGCCTCCCTGGCCTACGCCATGCTCGTCATCCCCGCCTTGGAGATCCATTTCATCAAGCCTGAGACCGACCGGCCCAAGCGCAACGCCTTCATCAGGGCGCAGATGCGGTTCTTCGGCTTTCTGCAAGGGCTGTACGACAAGCTTCAGAACCATTGCTTCAGGCATCCCCATTTCACCATCGCCTTGGGCATCGGCTCCATCGTGCTTGGGATACTGATGTTTCTCGCCCTCAACGTGCAGATGATGCCCAACGCCGAGCGCGACTGCTTCGCCGTGGAGATCCGCCTGCCCGAAGGCAGCAGCCTCGAAGCCACCACCCGCATCAGCGACTCGCTCCAGAAGATGATGCTCACCGACCCCCGTGTCGTCTCCGTCACCGCCTTCATCGGCGAGACCGCGCCCCGTTTCCACGTCACCTACGCCCCCTGCATCCCTGCCAACAACCTCTCGCAACTCATCGTCAACACCACCTCCAAGCAAGCCACCGAAGCCTTGCTGAAAGAGATGGACGGGCGATACGCCTATTATTTCGCCGAAGCCCATGTGCGCTTCCGGCAACTCGACTACCAGGCGGTCCCCACCCCCGTGGAGGTTTACGTGGTGGGCGACGACTACGCCTTGACCGTCCCTGTGGCCCAACAAATCAAAGACTATATGCTCACCCTCGACGACGAGCTTCGCTGGGTCCATACCGACTACGACGAGTTCGTACCTTCGGTGAAAGTGACCCTGAAACCCGAGGAATGCGCGCGTCTCGGCCTCACCAAGGGGATCCTCTCCCTCTACATGGCCGAAGGGCTCAACGGACAGCCCCTCACCACCGTCTGGGAAGGCGACCGCAGCATCCCCGTCAAGCTGTACTCCCAAGCCAACTACGACCCCGACGACTATGAGTCTGTCGCCAACCAAATCATCCCCACCCTGGTGCCGGGCGTCAACGTGCCGCTACGACAAGTGGCCGACCTCAGCCCCGAATGGCATCCCGCCCAGATTGTCCGCCACAACAACAGGAACGCCATCACCGTGGCTGCCGACATGAAGTTCTGGAAGTCGCAGGCCGCCAGCATGAAAAAAGTCCACCATTACATCGACACAGAGGTGCTACCCAACCTCCCCGAGGGGGTCAGCATCGAATACGGGGGACTCTCCGCGCTGAACACCATGGTCATCCCCCAGATCCTCAAGAGCCTCTTCGCCGCCATCGCGGTGCTGTTGGCCTTCCTCGTCGCCTATTTCAAGAAAGTCAACCTCGCCCTCCTGACGCTGTGCTCCAGCAGCCTGTGCATGTTCGGGGCCTTCTTCGGAGAGTGGCTGTTCGACCTCGACTTCGGCATGACCTCCGTGTTGGGCATCGTGAGCCTGATCGGCATCATCGTGCGCAACGGCATCGTGATGTACGAATACGCCGAGACCCTGCGCACCGAAGAAGGGATGGAAGCCAAGGAAGCCGCCATGAAAGCCGGCAGCCGCCGTATGCGTCCCATCTTCCTCACCTCCGCCACCACCGCCTTGGGCGTGTTGCCCATGATCATCACCCGCAACCCTCTATGGATGCCCATGGGCGTCGTCATCTGCTTTGGCGTCGTCCTCTCCATGGTCATCATCCTCGCCGTCATGCCCGTGATGTACTGGCTGATCTTCAGAACCAGCAAGAAAACCCCAAAACCAGTCGCCGCATGAAAAAACACCTCCTCATCCTTCTGTTGACCTCACTTTGGACGGTATCCGCCTCCGCCCAGACCCCCGACACACTCCGTCTCTCCGTGCAGGACTGCATCGACTTGGCCCTGAAAAACAACCATGAATTGAAAAACAGCCTGCTGGAGATCGACAAGGCACACGCGGTCAAAGACGAGGCCAGGACCCTTTATTTCCCCTCTATTTCCGCGCAAGCCCTCCATTTTGAGGCCAAGAACCCCTTGCTGAGCCTCGGCATCGACGACATCCCCAACGCGTTGGCACGACAGACCCTCTATAACCTTTACGCCCAATACGGCGCTCAGATGGGGCTCGACAAAGAGCTTACCTTCGCCCAAAACGGGACCGCCGTCAATGTGATGGCCACCGAGCCGCTTTATGCGGGTGGCCGCATCCGCCATGGCAATCAGCTGGCCAAGTTGGGCATCGAAGCCGCCGAATACCAGACCAAAATCAAAGAAGACGAAATCGTCCTGCAAACCGAAGTCCTCTATTGGCAGCTGATCTCATTACAGGAGAAAATCGCCACCCTCAACCAACTCGACCAGTTGTTAGACACCCTTGAGAAAGACTTGGCCGGCGCCGTCGAGGCGGGTCTGGCCATGCCCAACGACCAGTTTAAGGTCACGCTCAAGAAAAACGAGAGCCGTCTCAACCGCAAGAAAGTCGATGACGGCATCACCCTGCTGAAAATGGCCCTGGCGCAGCACCTCGGCATTGACAGTGCGACGATCACCCTGACCGACACCCTTGGTCTGGAGGCCGAGCCTACCACTTGTTTCCACAACGCCCATGAGGCCGTCGCCCTTCGCAATGAGTCGAAGCTCCTCGACCTCTCGTTGCAGGCCGAGATCTTGAAAAAGAAAATGACCCTTGGCGAAGCCCTGCCCTCCCTCATGGTCGGCGGCAGCGCCAACTACCACACCATCCTCGACAACACCCGTCCCAATTTCGTCGCCTTCGCCCTTCTCCAAGTGCCCATCTCCGACTGGCACAAAACCGCCTTTAAGCTGAAGCAACACCGCATTGAGATGGAAGAGGCCGAGAACACCCGTCGTGACCTCAGTGAAAAGATGGAGCTCCAAACCAACCAAGCCTGGTTCAACCTGGAGCAGAGCTATCTCCGTGTACAGATGGCACAAACCGCCGTAGCCGACGCCGAGGCCAACCTGAAGATGGAGAGCGACTACTACGAGGCTGGGCTCATCGCCCTCTCCGAGCTCCTCGAAGCCCAGACCCTCCTAAAGCACAGCCTCGACGAGCTCACCGACAGCCGGGTGGAATACCGCATCAACCTGATAACCTACCGCCTATTGGTCCCATGATAACCTCACCCGGAGGGTTCGCCAATGACAATGCGGTGTCCCTAACCATCTATCACCCTCCGGGTGAGACCACAATAGGACCAGGACGCCTTGCTAACCATCTATCACCCTCCGGGTGATGCCAGGTTGACACCAAGATACAGATCCTATCATCTGCGCCAGACGCTGAAAGCGTCACCTCTCAGTAACCGGGGGTACGGCGTCAGCCGCACCCTCGGAGACCCCCGACAGAGACACATCACCACCAGAGACACATCACCACCAGAGACACATCACCACCAGAGACACACCACCCCGGAGACACATCACCGCCAGAGACACACCACCCCGGAGACACATCACCGCCAGAGACACACC
>CACZQL010000154.1 GCA_902783365.1 uncultured Bacteroidia bacterium
CGCCGATGTCCTTGCTCACCATGCAGCCGCAGAACTGCCGCTGGCCTTTGTCGCGGTTGTCGCGGCGCTTGATGATAGTTGGCTTGGGATTGAAGAGGTCGCCTTCGGCAATCTCCACGCCGAGGAAGTCCATCAAAGCCTTGTCGTGAGATGCGAAACGAATCATCAAGTCATCATCCACGCAACGGTTGTGTTGGATACCATACTGCTCGATGTCAATCTTCTCACCACAAGTGGCCAACTGGTAATGCCATTTCTGGTTGAGTTCAGAAAGCTTTTGGGCAAATTCTTCCATTTGGGCAGTCGTCCATTCCGCATAGTTTACATGGCTTTTTTCAAGATTGGCTTTCACTTTTTTATAGGTGGCAATGTCAGCAAAGCTGAATACGAGTTTCTCGGTGTAGTCTTGCAGCTGGTCGCCAATGCTTTCCACTTTTCTCAATAGGTCGGCTATGCTGATTTGGTCGGTCAGAATCAAAGGGTCGAAACGCCAAATCACGTGGCCTTTGCCCAATTGGTCCACCAAGCTTTTGAATGTGTCAATCCTTTCTTCCAACGGTGGCACACCCTTTTCCAGGCCTTCTTTCTCGTAATCGTTCAGGGTGTATTGGATGTAGCAGCCAATGTTTCTTTCTTTCAGTTCGTCCAAATGAACAAGCAACGGTGCTGGATTCTTCGACCAAAACACGATGAAGCGGCATTTTTCATACGAGACGAAACTCTTCACACCGTTAAAAGGATTGGTCCAAGCGGAATAGCCCACCTTCAGTCGATGGAAGAACCAGTCGGCATAGAAAGCGGGGATGTCGGTGCTGCGGCTTGCGGAGATGATGACTGGAGCCTGTGCCTCGGCCATCATGCCATTATCACGTTGGATTTGTGTTTTTTGCCATTGTGCCATACTCAACAATTATATAGAAAACATCAAAATGCGAACTCATATCCCGCGCCAATCCAACCTCTGAGGCCTGTTTCCTTAGTGTACGACTTCAGTTTGGTGCCTTCGGCATTGGCATCCACTTGCTTTTCCATAAGGTAATCGCAAAGGAAGTAGAAACTCAAGGTGCTGCGCTTGTCTAATCTGATATCGGCACCCAATGAGCCACGTAAGCGGTTGACATAACTTCCGTTGAACCCTTTCAGGAACCATCCAGGATTGCCTTCCTCGGAATAGTCGTCCAAAGTGAGATAGACATTGCCATCGTAGGCCGCCTCGATGACGGGTGCGTTCAGGTAGTTGCGCACCTCGAAATAGGCGTATGGTTGTACTTTGCCGAAACCTTTGTACAATGCCTTTACACGGCTTTTCAGCGTCAGGGCAGTTTGCGGATTTTGGAATACGTTGAAATCGCCTGTGCGGCGCGTCACCTGAAAGCGTTCCTTCAGCGAGAAGTTCCAATCGCCGTAATGTATGGTGCCGGTGACATCGGCCATCAGTCGGTGGCGTGTGTTTTTGAACGATTCCGAGTTGGCTCCATAGCCATTGATGAGCGCATAGCCCAATCCAAGTTTGATGTTCGGGTGCACCTTGTAGCTCAAAGCCAAGGTGGTTTGCAGGCGATCGAGGCTGCCGAAGTTGTTGTCGAAGCGTACCTCTTCCTCAAGGGAGACATGCAGGCCGCGGGTGATTCTTTTGTCAAGGCTCAATGAAACCCTGCCGCCAAATTCAGGGTCAAGGGCGACATCGGTTTGGGCTGCTGCCAAAAGGGGAATCAACATCCCCAACATCAATATGACAATCTGTTTGACTTTCATAACTCTAAACTCTAAACTCTAAACTCTATATCTGGCCTTCTTCGTTCCTCTCAGTGACCCAAAACCTATCAACTCCCAACTGCCAACTCCCAACTCCCAACTCCCAACTGCTAACTGCCAACTGCTAACTGCCAACTAATTAAAAGGGGCCATGTCCTCCTCCGCCAGGACCTCCACCACCGCCATTGCTGCCTGTGTAGGACGATAGACTGACGGAATTGCCGCCACTGACGGATGCATCCGTGTAAAACAAACCCTCAAAGCATTCCGTTCCGCCCGCGACAATGACACTGGATTGCAAGGTAGGGGAGGAGTCTCCCGAGACGACAAGGGGTGTCCCTCCGCTCGCCGGGGTCTTGAAGGCGAAGGTCGTTGAACCAACGGTCAAGCCGTACCAAGTGTTTTTCGACCATGATGAGGCTGAATAACAACCCTGTGTAAGCGATGAACCGTTCTCCAAGCCACCGATGGCCACCAAGGTGCCGCCGGTGAGGTAGAGTTTGTAGCCGCCTTCCGAATTGGCGTCGATGGCCACTTCGGGCGAACCGGCACTGATGGCATAGACCACGCCACCTTTGATATAGCAATTGCCGTTGGCATCGAGACCGTCGTTGCCTTGGCTATAGGCGCAGACTAACCCGTCTGAGATGGTGAGATTGCTGCCTGCGTTGATGGCATCGTCCGATTGGGAATGGCTGTACACCTCGCCTCCCGAAACCGAAAGCGTGCCTTTGGCTTCGATGCCTTCGTGGGCCGCGCTGTTCACCACCACACGGCTGCCTTTAAAGATCAAGTTTCCGTCGAACTTGAGGCCTTTGGCCGAAACACCGTTGGAGCTGCTGTTGCTCCATCCGCCAGGACCTCCACCGCCACCATTGGAACCGAAATTGTTTCCGGTTACCGTCACATTGACCGTGCCTCCATAGAAGTAGCCGTTGCCGTCGCTGCTGATGCCCTTGCCACCCGTTCCCGTGCTGGTGAGGCTCAACGCGCCATTGGTCATCTTTACATAGTCCTTGCCCCTCACACAAGCCGGCTTCAAAGTGTCGCTACCGTTGACATTGACGGAACTTGACATATTGACGGTGATGGCACCGCTCATAAAATGCACATAATCATCGGAAACGATGCCCGACTTACCTGTTGCCGTGATGGTGAGGCTGCCTTCGCCACTGAAGATAAACTGGCCTTCGCCAAACAACACACCTTTCTCATCCTCCGTGGCAGGCGTGTTGGAGTAATGTGTGCCATCGGCGAGGTTGTTGGTGCCGTTCAGCACGATGAAAGTGCGTTTGCCTTTGCTCGGCTCGGTTTGCGTGCCTTGCACGTTGATGGCCGCGCCATTGGGATTGGTGATGCTCACTCCATTCAGTGTGACGCCTTGCTTCTTCGCACTGTAGAGCTTGAAGAAACCATCGTTTGTGGTCCCCGAAAGCTCATACATCACATACTCTTCGCCGACGTATATGATCGTCACCTCGTTGCCGTTAACAGTCACTGTGAAGTCGTCGTTGGTGTCGGTAACAACCGCATTCCCATGATCGGAAAAAGTCACGCCAACCGTTTGTGTGAACACGGTATTGGCGATGAGGTCTTCGTTGTCGTCGGTTTCAATGGGGTCGATGAGGACGATGTTGTCTTTCGCGCAACACGACAACATGAAAAGCGACACCCAAAAGAATATATTCAAAAAGTGTTTCATATAACCCTGTAGATAGTACTAATACAACTATAAAACCTGGGTTTTATTGTTTCACAACAGGCTGATCTCTGTTGTTCGAGTAAAAAGAAAACAGCCGCTCCCATTAGGAAACGGCTGTCTTTTTTTACAATTAAAATTAATGATTCATCAGTCTGCTCTCGCCCCAGGTGTATTGCGGATAGGCATTCTTGAGGTCGTTGGCTGAGTCTTTCACGTCGCTGCCGCCGCTGGTGGCAAACACGTTGAGGGTTTTGCCGCTGAGGTCGTGGGCTTCGATGAAGGTGTTGATGATGGTCGGGGCGGTGTACCACCACACGGGGAAGCCGATCCAAACCACATCATAGTCGGCGATGTTCTCGCAGCGGCCTTTGATGGCGGGACGCGATGACTTATCCTTCATCTCGATGGTCGAGCGTGAGGTTTTGTCACGCCAGTCGAGGTCGGCGTCGGTGTAGGGTTGTTCAGGGGTGATTTCATAGAGGTCGGCGTTGAATTCTTTCGCCAGCTTTTGGGCGGCTGCTTTGGTGTTGCCCGTGGCGGAGAAATAAGCAATCAGGGTCTTTTTCATTTCTTTGTCCTCCTTTGTTTCGGTGTTTTGTGATGCTTCTTTGTTTTCTTTCTTGTTGTTGTTTTGTGAGCAAGCCGTCAAGCAGAAGCTCAAGATGGCTGCCATAATGATCAATGTTTTTTTCATGGTAATAAAGATGATTGGATGTTTTAGATTTGTTTTCCCATTTCGTAAGCCTCTTGCAGCTTGGCATTCCCAGCGATTTCGTTAGGACCGCCCACGCCGCCGCAAAAGATATGGCCTTTGAGTTCGGACTTGCCGTAGCAGTCGATCCAGCCGGTGAGGCCGCCCTCGGCGCGCTTGAAAACGAAATCACCGTCTTCGGCTGCCGTGGTCAGCAGATAGACCTCACGGAACTTGTAATCCTTGGGGTACATGGCGTTCATGCGGTCGATGAGGGTCTTCATTTGGCCGCTCATCTCGTAGTAATAGATGGGCGTGGCCCAGCAGACCACATCGGCGTTGAGCACGCTCTCCATGATGGCGGGCACATCGTCCTTGATGACGCAGGCGCCCGTCTTTTGGCACGACAGGCAACCGATGCAAAACTTGATTTCCTTGCCCCTGAGCGAGATAAACTCCACTTGATGCCCGGCGGCTTCCGCGCCCTTGGCAAACTGCTCCGCCATCGCGTTACTGTTCGAGCCGGGGCGGAGACTGGTTGAGATTACGATTACTTTTTTCATATTTATATCTTTCTGATTAACGATAGATTACCACATGACAAGGCCTAACAATGCCTATAGATTATTGCTGAAGAATTCTGCCAGCGTGTCCCACGGGATATAATTTCCCTCGCCGCCATCGTAGAGGTCGCAGTGGGTGGCGCTGGGGATGATGAGCAATTGCTTGTTCTCGGGGTTGGGATTCGGTTTGCCGATGAAGTTGTAGCCTTCTGCCTGGCCTTCCACCATGTAGCGGTAGGCCGCCTCACCGAAGTAGCGGCTGTGGGCTTCCGCACCATGCATCACGAGGACAGCGGAACGGATTTCGTTGATGTAGTAAAGGAAACGGGCATTGGCGTAGGCCTGGGTGCCGATAACGCGCCAACCGTCGTTGCTGTTGCCGCTGCGTTTGTGATAGCCACGAGGAGTTTTGTAATAGGCATGGTAATCATGGACAAACCGGGGAGCTTGGGGAGGCACGGTGTCAAGCACGCCACCAGCCATAGCCATCGGGTCGTCAAGTCTTTGTTTGGCAAGTCTTTCACGGCCAGTATGGCGAGCCTCTTCCACATTGAAAGCATCGTTGTAATCGTTGCCGCTGATACGGGTCATGTCGTACATGGTGCTGGCCACGGTGGCTTTGATGCGCGTGTCGGCAGCGGCAGCGTTCAAAGCGATGCCACCCCAACCACAGATACCGATGATGCCGATGCGTTCGGGATCCACATTATCCAACTTCGAGAGGAAATCGACAGCGGCCATGAAGTCTTCCGTGTTGATGTCGGGTGAGGCTGTGCGGCGGGGTTCTCCACTGCTTTCACCCGTATAAGAGGGGTCGAAAGCCAAGGCCACAAAGCCGCGCTCTGCCATACGCATCGCGTAGAGACCACTTGATTGCTCCTTGACGGCACCGAATGGGCCGCTTACAGCGATGGCGGGAAGTCCCTCCCCGCCCTCCCCCGAGGGGAGGGAGTTCTTGGGGGATAAGAGGAGGGCCTTCGGCTCATATAAATCGGCGGCCAACGTCAGGCCGTACTGCGTTTCAAATGTCACCTTGCGGTGGTTTACTTTGTCGCTCAGCGGGAACACCTTATCCCACTCCTGCGTGAGGTTCAATTCTTGCTTCATTGTTTCTTTTGTTTCTGTTGCTTCTGTTGCTTCTGTTGTTTGCGTTTGATTGTTGCAGGCGGTCATGAGTGCTACCACTGCTGCAAAGATGAGAATTTTTTTTCATTGATACCTAATTCTAATTTTGTAGGCAAAAGTACACTTGTTATTCTATACAGGTATTACATAAATTAGCTGAATTTATACCAATTTCGCAGAAAATGTATAATTGAAACGTAAAAAAGTACCATTTTTATCTTGTTTTTGCATATTCTTCCTATCTTTGCGTTGCCATGAAGAAGATTCTGAAAATAGACAGTGACTTGCTGAAACGCTTTAACGATTTGTTGCAACAGTATTTCCGCGAGAATCGACAGCTTTCACAAGGCTTGCCAAGCGTTGCCTATTGTGCTTCGGAACTGGCCTATTCGCCGCGATACTTTGGCGATATCGTCCACAAGGAAACAGGAGGTACCGCCATCGGCTACATCCACAATTACGTCATCAACCAGGCGAAGAGCTTGTTGATGAACGGCCACAACATCAGCGAAACCTCACGGCTCCTCGGCTTCGATTTTCCTCATCATTTCACTCGCCTCTTCAAAAAGGTGACAGGCGTAACGCCGAGCGAGTATTTGGGGAAATAGCATGGCCTCTGTAGCCCTCCATACATCAACCATTCTTATTATGCAGCTTGCTTATGACTACTTACCAATATATCCATGATAATTGACCATCCTTTCCCAATTCCTTAGTGCAAAAAACTAACGTCTGGTTCCTTGCACGAATCTAGATATTCCAACCCTTTCAACTTGAGTTCTGAATAATTCAATATTGACAATGGGCTCTCCTCTTTTTTTAAGTAAGAAGTGGGTATTACAGAAGCTGTCAACATCATTGATTTTATAGTAATTTCAGTTTCAGATAGAACTCCAACAAATTTCTTTACCATATCCACATTGTCTTGTAGCCATTTGTGACGTCGCAAATGTTTTAGCACAAGGGCTTTCTTCTTATCTTTTTCAGGATTTATACCACGCCCAAGGTACTCATCCATCTCGGTTTTCATTTCCTTGACGTTTTTTGCAGTATTTGTATTCTTGCATTCAATGGAATATAGAATATTTCGGCTAGTATCGTAGGCAAGTACATCTATGTCTCCATAATTATCCTCTGCATCAAAATTACCTCGCTGTTTCATTGTCACATCATGGGGCCATACCTTAAGTTCAGGTATTTTTTTCAGGTAATTCCGCACTATTTCATTGAATTCTCGTCCCTTGTCCGCTTCAAACTGTCCCAATAACGACTCTATCTGTTTGCCGCCTTTTTTCAGTCTTCCAGAAAAAAGTAAATCTGACAATTGTACACCTGCCTGCAAACAAGAGCGAAATGCAAACATACAAAGCACTTGTCCATCATCAAGAACATACCGCACAATGGGTCGCCGTAGATAACTAAGTTCCCTGTTGTATGACCAAGGAAAAATATCTTTTCCTTCCATACCTTCTGGTGGTGTCAAATAGTCTTTCCTCTTGTCAAGGGAAAGTCTGTCAAGACTCTTTTTCGCCAATTTGTCTGTGAGGTCTGGACATTTCTTCTGGATGGCCTGAAGCAAGTCTGCCTCTAGCATCTCCACTTCTGTTTTTTGCTGCTCCATAGCGATGACGTAACATGAGTATAAGAACTGAAGAATGTTCGAATAGCTTATCCCCCAATCCGCCAAAAAAGCTGAATCAATTACATCATACTTTTCATCACGGGTTATATCTGTGCGAGGATGCATGATTGCAAAACGATCCATTTTATTATCAAAGTCCTCTATATCTTCATTTATTCTTTCAACCGTTCGAGCAAATGCAAAACCACCAGTACAATCATTAAACTTGTCTTCATATATTCCATAGCGGCCAGAACTAAGCTTCTCTATTGTATAGTCTGCTACATCAAGATGTATTGCGTCACAAATACCACCAATGGACACTATCTCATTCATGATGGCAAGAAGGGTTTCGATATCATCTGTACCCGGCCTTGTGCTCCCTGTTTTGTCTTGTGTAGCAGCCAAAAGTTCTATTAACGCCCGTGTTGATAACCCAGCATCTGTCAAACGTTTTTCCTCTTTATTAAACTCTTTCCGTTTTTCATCCGAATCACCAAAACAAAGTATCTGTGCGGGTTGCAGCATTCTGTTGTGCTCACGTTGAAACACCAACGTATCATGGTTGTTGATGAGCATTCGAAGAAGCCATTGCGTATCAAATTGTTTCAGTTTCTCGTTCAACTTCGCAAGAAGAATATCGACCCCAGTATGGAGAAATTCTTCTTTCTGTTTTTTTTCTTCAAGCTTTCCTTCAATGTCGCTCCCTCCTTCTTTCATCCACTTAGGGAATTGATCAAGAAGTAATTGACGTGATGATTCATGTATGTATATTGGAGGGCGAAGCCACAAAGGGAAAGTCACAGGATTGTTGGACGCTTCTGTCATCAATATCATTTTTGCGTTTCCAAATGGAATATGCTCATCTATGATTTTCAAAGAATCTTTATCATCTAAATCGAGTAGTACGGATATGATTTTATGCATCATTTCTCGTTCTGCTTCGTTATTGGAGCCAAGGAAAGAAAGGACATAATCATGATTGAGATGTACGGAGACTCTTGAATCCGATTTAGTTACCACAAGTTCCCCTTTTCCGTCTATTACCATTTCATCATACTGTAAATCCTTGTTGGCCAGTGTTTTTTCATCGAAGGAAACTTCGATAGTAACAGGTTTCTGAAAATGCTCAGTAACCAAAGCATCAATTGATGGAGATAAGATTTCCATCCAATAGGCGACTGCGGTGATTACCGTTTCAATTATTGATGATGGATTCTGACCATCAGTTTCCGTTTGTGAGCATGTTACCCATAGAGGGACTTGGTAACTTTCACAACTCTTGGTTGCTTTGGCTGATAGAATTGGCTCATAGACGTTAGCATCGTCCAAATCCCGCTGAACTGGAACATAGGCTAATTTATCTCCAAAAAGTTGAGGTGTGCCATGGAAGTTGAGTTTCTCCTTGCTCTCAAATATGAGATGACAACCATCATTGGGAACTATTTGCATCCAATCAGGCTTTGCTTCGTCAGACATATAGAAACTTTCGCCGTAATGCTTATAGACAGAATAAGTATCTATCTCCTGATTGTAAGAAGTCATCAATGAAGGATAAGCCGCTTTGGTACGTGCATAGCGGACAAGACTCATGTTGTCCCATTTTTCTGTCTGTACTAATTGCAGAAATTCAAAGGCAGAAAAACAAAGAAGATAATCCGACTCGGATTGGTCACCTATCATCAGATTAAATGTTTCACCCATTGACGAATAAAGCACCAATGTTAGTATATGAAAGTCCTTAACCCTTTCGTCTTTTCTGATTTCATCGAGTGTGGTTTTTAAATGGATGTCTATTTCTCCACTCACAAAACCTTGAACCCCATCTAATGCCACATCAGATGCGGAGTCTGTAGCATAGTAAACATACGCCAACCAATTGACATCAATCTGGAAAATATCTTCTAAAGTTCTTCTGTCACTTTTCAGTATATCACTGAACGTGCCCTCACCCCAATGGAGATAATTAATGCATGCGGCTCCTAAACGCATCCATACGTCATAATGGGTTGTTTCAACAAGTTGCCTTAAACAATCGTGTTTTACTGCGGTTTTTAAGATGAAATTATTGATGGCACAGCCTTGATTAGATATGCCCACAAAGTAATAGATTCCGTTGTTTTTTACTATAGGATGATAGAGAATAGGATTTTCGTCCGAATTATCCGTTAGAAGTTTTGGATCATTTCTGTCGAGCAGGAATGGGACTAATGTATCTCGACTCAATCTATTTAGTCTTAAGAATTCCGACATCATCTTCTCTAAGATGGCGAAAATATTGTTAGTGAGTGGCTCTTTGATTAGTTCACGGGGATTGTCATTACCCCTAATCATTCCTCTGATATTTCCCCTACATGCTATGAGTTCACCAAGTTCAAGCATTAACATGATTCCATAATACACTTCCCTATTGAATGATTCGGGAAAACCGTCGCTCTTATGGAATATGGCCTCCGTCATTGCACGGAACAACTCTGTCGCATGGGTAGATAATCCTGGGAAAAAGGTATAGTTACCACCAAAGAACACGACATTCTCTGTGTACAGATTGAATGGCATATCTTCCATAACATCGTATGGATATTCTTCATCAATAAGCAACTTAAACTCTTCAAAACTAGGTTTTTTTATACCTTTTCCAAGTGCAGCTACAGTCAATTGAGACAAATGTTCAATTCTTAGATTTTTTCCATGATTTGCTGGATTAAGTTGCAATGCAATCAGATAATCAAGAAGTGGCGCTGCTTGATGTTGCTCAAGATATGCTATAATTATTGGTGCATTCAAACTGGATGAAGCGGGTACGGTATGACTTATTTTCGTCAAATAGTCTTGCGCCTGTTCAACAAGCATACAGCAATGCTTGTATTTCTTGCCACTACCACAAGGACACGGAGCATTTCTACCAATCTTCTTAATCATATCATTCTTTTTCAACTATCCTATTGACCCTTTTTACAATACTCCTTAAACACTCGTGCAGGCATAGCTACGCCTTTGGCGGCATTTTGGTCTATACCGTATGTGAAAGGTGTTGTCAGCGGTATGTAATCCCCAAGTTCAAGTCTAACTCGATAAGGTTTATCGTAGCCTTTATAACGTTTATCTCCTTTATCCTTATCCAGCAGTTCTTTGGCATCAATTACAGCGTATGAGGAAACTTTGTAATAACCCGAAACCTTGTGATCAATTACCGCTGCATAGTATTTGACTTGGCTAAAATCAATACCTGCCAATAACGTAGAATAGCCCGAAATGAAGCAAGTGGCTGTTCCGTTGACAATCTCTTCTACATTCTTGTTGACATGTGTATCAACAGAAGACAGGAAATACGGACCTCTTCCTCCACCTTCCTCCACATATTCCAGCCCTTTCTGCGGAATGGCTGTCTCCACCAGCGTCTGCATAGCGTGATTGTCATTCAACCAAGTTTCAATTTGGTGATACAACACATCCTCCGATGATGTCGGGTCTAATAACAGGTCGTTGAATTCGCCATTTTCCTTATACATTTCATGCCAATGGCCACCTGGTTTCAGCGGAAATGCGCCAATGTTCACCTCGTCAACGCTTCGCTGATAATATGAGTTCACAAATTGCTCTCTGGTCAGGTTGCCTGGATAGAGTACATAACCACCTATCACTTCGCGTTTCAGTTGTTCATCGCTGGAATGGGTGTAATAGATGGCATCGCGATAGCGGTGCATTTGGTTGATGGCATCAACTGGTGGAACTTCCACTCCGTTGCGCGAGGGAATAGTAGTGTCGCGGATACGGTATTTGGCATCAAAAAGATAGGTGTACAATATGGCATCTTCTTTCTTGCTCAATCTCAACACAATATCAGGCCGCTGTTCTGTAGTCTTGGAAGTCGTATCTGCTATGTCAGTGTTCTTGTTAGTGTCCGACTCATCGGTAAGATGTCCCTCATCATCCGTGGTGGCGTTATACATCACCGATGCCAACTGCACTTCAGGGTCTTCATTTTCCCAGAAAGTGACTTCAGATTTGCTGCCTTGAATCAAAGATTTGACAAACTCACCTTCTGTTTGGCTTCCGACTGTTCGCATCGTGGCCTTGTCACGCAAAATGTGTTGCACCATGTTCTTCACCTTGATGAAACACCATATCTCATAAAGTTCCGATATGTCCTTCACCTCCAACTGCATTACGCCTTCCTGCAGGTCATAGCCACATTGAAGTATAATCCATTGTTCATATACATCGCGGTATCCTGCCGCCTGCTTCATCACTAACGAGTCTTGGGTAAAACCTTTGAATGTACCAATCCCCCTAAAAAATGGGTCTGACACCAACGAGGCTAATTCCTCGTTCATCCCATTGATTTGGCTTCGGATGTCCAAATTGTCAGCTTTCAACACATTCATCACATTGCGCAACACCCGTTTGAAACGGTCGGCAATGTTGTTGAGGGCGTATTTCAGAAAACGATTTTCGATGGTGTCTTTGCTCAAGTACATCTCCTCCATACGATAGAGGTGTGCTGGCTCGTCCTTGAATTCCTCGTATTCGTTTTCCAACTCAGCTGGCATGTAAGGCATCCGTTCCGCCCTCTCATAACGCACGGAGGTTTGTAATCGGCGTTTAGGATTGCTGATAATCAATCGGGCGGCCTCGGTGATTTTTGCGAAACAATCCCTGAAAATCTGCCACCATATCAAGTCGGTCGAATCATGGTCGGAGGTATGGAAAGTAAGATAAGTTTCCTTAAGAAACGAGTAGCTGAGCATGGCAAATTCTTCCTCAATGTCGCGTATCACATTGCGCATATCGGTGCGGTAGTCCATCTTATAGCTCAGCACCTCTGTCGTAAAAGCGAGACAATCCTCACGACCATCTTTCTCATAGACCACCCGGATGTCGGTGCGCCCCACCTGGTTCTTGTAGTTGACCGACCCGAAAATAAGCGTATCTTCTGCCGACACATGTTGGCTCTGCTCCTTGCCGATGGTCAGGCGCAGCAACTTAATGTCAGGTGCATTGGTTTTTACATGCAACGGATAGTCGGTATTCTCAAAAAAGAAGGCATCCCAACCTATAGTTTCCGCTTCCGCCACCCAATCCGAATCTTCATCAACAAATGTAGTCCCTTTCCTAAATTGAACATTTTCTGATGACTGACCAAAGAAAGCCTGTTTTCGGACCAACGTTTCTGGTTTCTCGTCAACCACCATTAAGTTCTGAACACACTCGTTTATCCTCCTGCCATAGTTGGGACAGGTGAAGCAGAGCGTCACATCGCCGTTGCGAATTTCAAGGTGTTCAATGAAATCTGCCATTAGGTCCAGTAAGATACAAATTGTTGGTTTTTAAGTGTCTCCGCCATCTTGACAAGTTTTTCGTGTGACTTTGGATAAACGTCAGTAATCACAGCTTGAAGATGGTTCTCGTCCAACAGTTCCCCGATCGACCGTTTGTCGCCTTCGATGCGGGAGAGTATTTTCATCATTGTAAATTCATCCAAGGCAACATGGATATCGGCATCAGGATTGAACTTGTAGGCGGCACTCACATAGAGCAATGCTTCGTTAGCGGCACGGTAACCTAACTTGAATGGTGTGTCTTCCAGCACTTTGTTAATGTTGGTCAAATACTCTTTTACCATATCGGCTTCGTTGTTCTCTGCTTCAAGGCCACGAATAGGACGGTCAATGAGCAGGTTCCTTGTTGCATCGTCCATTTCTGCCACATCGTTTTCGGTGTTCCCACCGAAAAACCCTTCATAATCCACCTCGTTCATCACTACCGACATGGCACGGTCGAGCACCTTGCGCGAGAACGAGAAGGTGGTCTCATCCATGTTCACCGTACCCATAACCAGCAAGTTCTTTGGTAAAGTAAGACCTTTCTCATAGAACTGTACAGCCAACGGATTCTTGTCGATGGGGTCGGCCTCGCCAAACAATTGTTTAAGCATTGCCTTTCCCTCTTTTTCGCCAAACTTCTTGAATGGCTTGATGATAGGATCGGTCACATAATTACCATCGGCATCAAAAGAACGTGATTCTATAGCACTCAGGAACTCTGCAAAATACTGTTCCACGGGGGCAAGGTTCATTTCATCCAAGCAAAGGAAATAGGGTGTTTCTAAATCTTGCCAAGCTTTCACTATGAAATCTATGAAAGGCGGGAACTCGTATCTTTTGGCGACATTGGAATAGTATCCCACCACATCCATCGAGTTGTGCCAATTGGGTTTCACTTGGATTAGTTCAAAATTCTCGGGCCGGTTGTCTTTCCATCTGTCCTCCGTGTTTTCATATTTTTGTGTTGTAGAAGCCTGTGCCAGTTTTCTCACAATGCGACTTTTGCCCGTGCCACTGATACCTGCTAACAGCATAAAAGGCTTGGTGCGGAGGGCGGTGAGGAATACATCTGATTTGCTCGTATTATTATTGTTTTTCGAATAATGTATAGTATTTGAGGGAAAGTTGAAAATGAACGGCCACTTATAATCTTTGCTATTGATTTCCACTGATGGATCAAATTTGATGTATCCATCATCTTTAGCAAACATCATAGCAGTAGCACTATTCATCTTGAATTTTTCACCCTCTTTTAGATAAAACCACCCCGCCCAGTATTCATTTTCTATAGTTTTTAATATGAAGATTACTATAGGATTGTTTGTTTCATCATATTGTGTATCAGGAAAATTTGTATTATCTGTTTTCCACACCTCAATTCTGTTGCTTTCTCTCGTCCCAACTTTCTGACTTGCAATACAGAAGGATGTTTCTCTTCGTTGATAGATTGCAACTGTTTGCCCCTCGTTATCCATAGATAAACTTTTTACAGTGAACTCCCATCTTGGTCCTTTCGCAACCATAGAAGTTTCCGTCCCCAAAAAGTCATACATCATCTCTATTGTCACACCCTTGGTCGATATGTCAATATATCCTTGGCCGCCACCGCCTTCAACACCTCCTTGAC
Source organism: uncultured Bacteroidia bacterium (assembly GCA_902783365.1). Lineage (GTDB taxonomy): Bacteria > Bacteroidota > Bacteroidia > Bacteroidales > F082 > Limimorpha. Next base: position 14,412 of record CACZQL010000154.1, read on the forward strand.
CTGAGATGTTCTTAAAGTCTGCTTGAGACAATTTGCGGAAAATCAAACTTATTGCTTTCATACCTTTAATAAATAAATTAAATACTCTGTTAATTCCAAGCCTTTAGAGCTGTTATTGCTACGAAAACGTTTGTACCGAATTTTACTTAATTCGACATTCCCGTATTGTTGCAGGAAACACAATAAATCCTCTATTGGCAACAACCCGTCTTCGCTATAGCTAATAAATATATTGTTACACTTAATTTGTCTGATAATTAAGTCAAAAGCATTACGGATTTTAACTTTAGAACAAAAGTCCGAATATTGGTCGCGCCAAGGCCTTAATCCGCTTTCACCTATGGCATCGGGATCGTCTTCCCTCGCCAATGTTTCTAAAATATGATAATTTGCAGCGTATTGCCGTTTGATATAGGGAGGGTCAATGTAACAAACATCAGCAGTAAGCTGTGGCGCTAATTCTTCTGCATATCCCCTTCTTATTTCATGCCCTTCGATGTTATCGTCTTCTTCAAAAGCACAAGGTACAAGACTAATACTATCAGTGGCACGCTGAACAAAATGAGACAAATAGTGTCCGTAAGTACCTGCTATATTGGCAATGTTATTTGCCGACATAATTAAGTCATGAAGCAACAGCGAGTGTTCCACGTCATTTATGAGTTTATGCTCGTACCAGCTTTTTATTGTTTGCCTTATCGCATCGATTTTTGAAGCATTTGCTGTTGTAAAATACATACGTGGACGGCAACCAGCAAGTGGATTGCCACCTGGAGAATACTCCTTTGTGAAAAAACCTGATATCGGATGGATATGATTTAAATAATCAAGAACTCTATTGTATGTATCTGATCCCTCCCCAACAATACCAACCAAACCATGAAATTTTGGGGCATGATTTAATTTCAGATTAACTACAAGATGATGATATGAGTAAGTCATTACATCTGAAGCAACAACACGAAATCCCTCCCTGCGTAATGCTAAAGAGAATAGCCCAGTTCCAGCCATCAAGTCAATGACAGTTCTGGCTGTTGGACATTTTTGTCGTATTTCAGCTATCAGCTTTGGTGCCAGTTTCTCTTTCGAACCTATATACCTATATCCCATCTTGAAAAATATCTTCTGTTTTTATATTTAATAATCGACTAAATGGTATCATTTGTTCTACTTGGCTAATTGTTTTAAAAACTATTTCATATTCATTTTTGCCAATACTGAACAGATATGCAATGTTCTTTTCAATCTCTGCATCTATTGGTTGAGGAACATTTTTATTCATTTGACTGTATTCTCTTACTAATTCCGTAATCTTTCTCAACGCTGCAGTTGTTTTATTATCGCCAAAATCTAATCTGGGAAAAGGAAGCGTATATACATCTTTTTGGCTAAGGTATGGATTGGAAGTCCAACCTATACTACCTTTTTCTTTTATTATCACGTAAGTAATCAACCGAGAACACAGAATGGCTGTTATAACTTCCGCCGTAATTAACGGATTGATTGTTTCTTTGGGTTTAATAATATAGACCACTTGATTGGTCATACTATTGTTATAATCAATACCTGCTGTTATTCCTACTCCAGTTTTTCTAACAACAACTTTATTGCCTTGATATAATAATTGCGACTTATAATTGATTCCTTCCAAGCCACACCTAATATACCTTCCCTTAGTAACAAAAAACCGATTAATATCTTCGCCAACAAGTAAAGGTGCATTTTTTATACCTTTCTTGTCAGAAATAATACACTCAGAATTCGCGTCTATTATAGTAACATTTGATTTGCAATGAGGGCATTTCGTGATTTCTTTTTTCTTTCTAGGAAAAGGAAACCATTTACCACATTGTGTGCATTGTAGTACAACCCCTTTCTTGGATAATTCGATACCTCTCTGACAAGAAGCATACATCTTGATAATGTCATTCTTTCTCAACTTTTGTAGAATGGGGGCATCATCACTACTCACATCAACATTAAAACTATAATTTGAGGAAATCATCTGTTTAATAGGGACTTCTATTGATCTTTCCCTTATAATGGTATTAATATCAGCTTTACCAGCTAATATATTCTTTCTGTCTGCATTATTTAAATGAGAACATAACACTTTCGAACTTGTAAAGGTATTTTTTATACCATATAATATTGAAACTGCAAAATTAACATCTGAAAAGAAACCTTCTCCGAGTCGAATAATACCTTTTATAGTTGTATTCGTAAGCAAGATCTCACGTGTTTTTTGATGTTCTTGACAGAAAATAGAATCTGGCACTATAATGCCATATACTCCGTCTGGCTTAAGATGAGTTACAATTGTTTCAATGAAGAGATCGTATATGTCAAATTGTCCCGTCGCTGTCTTAAAATCCCGAGCCAAGTTCGTGTATTGTGTAGTATCTGTTCCCCATGGTGGATTGCTAACAATTAAATCGATTCCATCAGGGGTGTATTTCTTCAAGAGAGTATCCCAGCCTTTTGTCGGAGTAGAGCCGCCATATGGATACAAAGCATCAGTATTAACAAATTTACAAATGCAGTTATGTTCGTTAAACTGTTTTTTAGATTTGTTAATTGCTGCTCTATCAGTATCAATACCTAATAATTTAAAATTAATTCCACATTCTTTGGCCATACTTGCAAAGGACAATAAGAGAATACTGTCCCCGGTAGCAGGATCCAATGCAGTAATAGAAAAACTGTTTGAAGCTTTGCATAAAGGCACAAGTAACCTCGCAAGTAAGTCTGAGAGGACTTGTGGAGTATAGAATGCTCCGAGTGCTTTTTTCTTCTCTTTATTATATGCCATTTTAAAACTAAATTCAAAAACTATTACCTTTACATATTCTTCATTATTATCTCAAGCCCTTGTTTCCTGCGTTTCCATATTTCTTTTTATAAATACTCCATAAGAAATCTGTTACATCGGCATCGCCTGTAAGACTTTGCCCTCAATCATTTTTCCGTTTTTATGTTTATTGCGTTTGACGCCATCGGCGCCCCAAGTACCCCATTGCTTGAAAAAGAAGGCGGCACCTTGCGCCTCGGTTTGATGTTTGATGTTGAGCACCCACTCCTCTTTCATCGGGCGGGCTTGTGGACCACTCTCACCACCTACAATCACCCAATCGATATTAGTCAAGTCCAATTCTCCCAAATCTTCAATTAATGGCTCACAGGAAAGAAACCGTATGGGCGCGTCCAAGACCCGAAGACAGTCAATGCGCGACTTGGAGGTTTGTGCTTCCACGGTCACACCGAGCCATGCGTTCTGCGGCACATCGTGGGTGAGGAAATACTCCGCCATGCGGTCGGCACGTTTAGTAAGCAGCTGATACCGATGTTGCGGCGTGCGGCGGATGGTGTCCATCACCTTGTCCACAAAAGAGAAAGGAACGTCCACATGAAAGAGGTCGCTCATAGAGCAGACAAAGATGGTGTGGGGTTGTCGCCAAGCGAGAGGCTCATCAAGGCACTCGTCATGCAGGGTGACTTGGAAACCATTGGCGTATTTTTCAAGCCCCATAGCCTTCAGACGGTGCGACATCACTTCGGCATAGCAATGGGCACACCCCTGCGAAATCTTGGTGCAACCTGTTACGGGATTCCACGTCTTATCAGTCCATTCTATTTTGGTAGTTTTCATTTCTTCATTCTTACTTGAAACGAGATTATTCGATTGTTCTTGTAAACTTGCTCATAATTGACCAAAGGTGTTTTTTCGGCGAAATCAATCAAGCCTTCTTTCCTCATTCGTTTCAGCACATCGGAGGCGTGAGCAGGTATATGCCCTTGGTCAAGTGTAAAAAGATATACATCTTCATTCGTCTGAAGTTCTTGGTTCAAGACTTTTTCTCTTAGCAAGGCGGCAAAAGCTTCTTTTTTTGTTGGTTTCTTGTCTTCAAAAATCAGAAGCTGCGACTTCGTCATATCCTCATCAATATCGAAATTGGCCTCTCCATTGATGGTGTTCTTTTTCCACGCCACATTCAAGAACTTGTCCACTGCTAATGGATGGCTCGCGCCAAAGATAATGCCGTAAACATTAGCCCCTTTCTTAATGGAGAACGGATAAAGCTTCATGTTTGAATCCGCAGGTATTTTTTCTCTGAATTGCTCCAACAGACTGCGGTGAATAAACTTGTAGGGATTCTCTTTTGCCCGTTGCATGTCAATTTGCACATTCATTGAAAACTCAGGTCTCTCACCAAATCGGAAGAAATAGGAAGACGAAACGTAATACAAGAAATCAACTGTTGAAGTAGTGACAAGTTCTTTGAAATACTGGTCTGACAAAAACTTGATTCCGTTTTGGTCGAGAAAGACCAAGGAGGGAAATCTCTTGATGATAGTTATGATTTCAGGGAACAACTCAGCAAAATCACAGGGAGTGTATTTGATTTTGACAATCTCCTTCTCAATTGCAGTTTTAAGAGCTATGTTGTCGTTGATAAATTGGTTACAGTTGTTCTGAAGTGATTCAAACTTATTCTGATCATACTCATTTAGCCAAACATAAACTCGTTTACCACGACTGATAATAGATTCGAGCATCCCGTTGATTTGTTGCAAGATGCGTATAGGGCTTCCCGCCACTCCATTCTGGTCTCGGCCAGGACCCGCAAACAAATCGAACATGCAAATATGCTTATATGGACTCATGACGAAAACAGGTAACCATTCTTTGGTATAAGCCTCAAATATTTCAAGCTTGGTGATGGTTCCTTCATCAAATGGATGTTCATGTAAGTTTTTGGTCGCCATTTTTCTATGAGTCTATTTTATTAAAACGTAGATTTTGTTTTTTTATTGTTTGAACATAATCATTTTCATTTATATTTGCGAAAGTTTTTCTTTGCTATATCAACTATCAACTTGTTTTGATTTCCCGTATGACCCTCGCCGGACTGCCCGCCACGATCATGTTGTTCGGCACGTCCTTGGTGACCACGCTGCCGGCAGCCACGATGGCGTTCTCGCCGATGGTGACGCCCGCCAACACGGTGACGTTGGCTCCCAACCAGGCGTTGCGCTTCACGACGATGGGTTTGGTCAGCAGGGAATGGCGCGTCTCGGGGTTTTCGGGATGATATTCCGTGGCCAACACACAATGCGGCCCGATGAAGACATCATCTTCGATGGTGATGCCACCCAAGGCGAGAAAGGTGCATCCGAAGTTGACGAAGCAGTCGCGGCCAAAGGTGGTCTTCTTGCCATAATTGATGTGAAATGGTGTGAAGATTCGGAGGGTCTCATCGATTTCAGAGCCTGTGATTTGCCTCATGTAGTCGCGCACTTCGGCTTCGGTGTGGTAGCCTGTGTTCATCTCCGCGGCGAGGCGCATGGTGCGTTGCACATCGGCATAGAGGTCATCGCTGCCGACGTAATCTTTTCCTGTGGGGTTGTCGTTCATAGGTATAAAGGCTAATGAAACGAATTAGACGAATGAACCAAAAATACTTATCGGATGAAATTGGTGTATTTTGTCACTTCCTTTTCAGGCAGTCCGTTGCGCTCTCGCTCGGCAGCGATGGCGCGGATGAGGAAGGCCATATTGCGCCCCAAGATACGCATGATTTGCACGCCTTCTTCGTCTTTCATCACGTCTTCAGCGGTGTGGCCATGCACCATGTTCCAATAGCGGCTGCTTGCGATGGGCATCTCGCTGATGGTGAAATACTTATTGAGACGGTCGAAGGCTGCTGTGGTGCCGCCACGTCGGGCCGAGACGACGGCCGCACCCACCTTCATTCGCTTGTCGAACGGGGTGCTGAAAAACAGACGGTCGAGTAGGTTGGTAAGTGTTCCGTTGGGGCCAGCGTAATACACTGGCGAACCCACCACAAGGCCGTCGGCTTGCTCAAACTTGGGTGCCACTTCGTTCACCATATCGTTGAACACACAACGCCCCAATGCTGCGCATTTGCCGCAAGCGATGCAGCCTCGGATGTCCTTGTTCCCGATGTGGACGATTTCGGTTTCTACGCCGTTTTTCTGTAATTCTTCCGCCACGATGTTGAGGGCGGTGAAGGTGCAGCCGTTGGCGTGCGGGCTGCCGTTGATGAGAAGTGCTTTCATTTGTAATTATTTTGCTGCAAAGGTATGAAAATATTCATTCCCATGACACGATAGGGCTTTTATACTTTCCGCTCGCTAACCACCATGAACAGCACAGCGGCAATGCAGATGGCGATGCCGATAAGGATATTGGCGGTCATTGGTTCGGCAAACAGCAACGTTCCTAATAGGATACCAGTGAGTGGCTCAAACACGCCCAAGACCGCAGTCTTCGTCGGACCAATCAAACGTGTTGACATCGAAATAGTAAGCATCGAAATCATCGTGGGGAAAATGGCCAAACCGATGAGATTGAGCACCTCTGATGGCTGGTCGATGCCTTGAAGGATAGGTGTGCCATCGATGAGTTGGTATCCTAAAAACAATGTCGCGCCAACCACCAAAGCATAGAAGGTCAGCGCATGTTCGGAAATGTGCTTGATGCGCCGCGAACGGTTGACGATGATTAAGAAACAGGAATAGCTGAGGGCCGACAGGGCTGCCAATACCATTCCTCCCCAGTGAAGCGTCACCCCTCCGCCTGGCCAACTGAGCAACACCACGCCACCCACGGTGGCGACAATGCTCAGCCACACCTGCCAGGTGGGATAGACCTTTAAGAATAGCATGATGATGGCCACAAAGATGGGGTAGAGATACACCAAGGTGGTGGCCAGTCCAGCAGGAATAAACTTGTAGGACTCGAACAAGGTGACGCTGCTGGCGGCAAACAGGATTCCGAGCACAATCAGCAGCCGAAACTCCTTCCACGTCGCTTTGAAGGTCTCCTTCCGCAGCAACATCCATCCACCCAATAGCAGGGCAGAGATGGCATAACGGAAGAACAACATGGACAATACCGGCACCCCGCCATCCAGTAATGGCTTGCCAAACAGCGGATTCATGCCGTATGATATCCCAGCCATGATTCCCGCTGCAAAACCTAACAGTGTTCGTTTATTGCTTTTCAAAATGTAGAATGGTTTTGGGGCTGCAAAAGTACAAGATAAACCGCAACCCAAGCATTCGCTTGAATTGCGGATTATCAATACTATGTATCCTACATTTACCTGACCACTCGCGTAAACACAGGATTTTCGCCGTCTGCGACGGTCACATACACCTTCAACTCTCCCGTAGGCATCCCCGGATTGTCCTCACGAGGAAGATCCTCGGCTGTGAACAGGTATTCCGTGCCTTCGGGAATGGCGCGCGAAGCCACGGTCTTGGCTTGGGCATGAAGCATCCGGTACCCATTGACGGCAGCGTTGAAGATGGCGGCTTCTTCTTCGTTTACAGGATGTTGCTCAGGGAAGTCAGCCAACTTGACAAATTCTCCTTCAAGGAAACCGTTGGCCTTCAGGAATTGGTCGATTTCTTTGGGGGCGGCTTCGAGTCGGGCGGCACGCACACCGTAGCCGGGAAGGATTTCCGCTTTAGGCTGTGCCTCAGCCAAATCCCTCATGCTGGACTCAAGCCCGCCACTGCCGAAGGTGCAGAAAGGGACTATCTTTTTGCCGCTCAGATCAACTTGGTTCAAAAAGGTGATCACAGGTGGTGCGTAGGTGCCGAACCATACGGGATAGCCCAGGAACACCACATCGTATTGGGCAAGGTCGGTTGCCAACGGCTGAATCTCTGGGGTAATGCCTTGCTCGCGATCTTGCTTGCAACGTTCGATGGTGGCTTGGAAATCCATATCGTAAGGTTGCGTGGGAACGATTTCCTCGATGTCGGCGTCGAGCCGTGTGGCGATCTCGGTCGCAACGGCTTTTGTGTTCGACGTTTGGGAATAGTAGAGTACCAGCACTTTAGGGTTTTCTGCCTTGGAAGCATCTTCTTTTTGGGCTGTTTTTTTCGGACCGCAGGAAACGACGGTCATCGCTATGATAGCGAGAATGAGTAATCTTTTCATTTTGAATAGAATTTAGTTTTTTTTATTTGTTGCAAAAGTATTATTCCAACTTTCCAGCACTTTGAAGGCGATGCTCCAGAGAAGTCCTCGTGGAGGGGAGGTCGGCAGTATGAACTGTGGTTTGTTGGCCTTCGATGTCGAACTGGAGCGTGGCGCCATCGGCACGCACGTCAAGGGTGACCGGAGCGCCCATCACGAGGGGAAGGTTGACATCGTCATGTCCAGCGGGGAAACCGCACAGAACAGGTATGTGATAGGCGGACAAGTAGGAGCAAAGCATCGCTTCAACACTCTCATAGTCAAATTCGTTGCCGCAGCTGACGAATTCTCCAAGGATGACA